>SLOW01000125.1 GCA_007132315.1 Opitutales bacterium | reverse complement strand
TTCGGATGCAAGTCGCAGGCGACCGCGTGCGGGCGGTTCTCGTAGAGTTTGGCCAGCAGTTCGGCCGTCGCGGCGAACGCGTCGCGAGCGGCGGCAGTCGATAGATCGCCGATATGCTGACTCGCGTAGATCCCGCCCCCGGCGGTTACGGCGGTCGTGTTCTTGAGGAACGCTCCGGCGGCGATCAGGGACATCGAATCGCTCACCCGGCCAACCGGTTCGGGCGCGTAGCCGCGGGCTCGCCGCAAGACGACCGGCTCGCCCCTCATGAACCGAACAACCGAATCATCAACCGGCCGGGCGATGGGGCGGTCGTGGACGAGAAAGCCATCGGCCACCTGTCCCAACCGGTTCAGAACCTCACCTTCATCGAAACAGATCGGTTCCTCCGACAGATTTCCGCTGGTGGCGACCAGCGGCCCCATCCCCTCTTCCATCAACAGGTGGTGCAGCGGTGAATAGGGAAGCATCAGACCGAGCAGCGGATTCTCCGGGGCCACCTGATCACTCATCGGGATGTCAGTGGACACACGTCGAGGCAATAGAATGACGGGCGCCCTTGGGGAAGCCATCAGCTCTTCTTCGGCCTCCGTCAGTTCGCACAGGTCGCGGGCGGTTTCCAGGTCGGCAACCATCAAGGCGAACGGTTTTTCCTCGCGATGTTTACGCGCCCTGAGAGCGGTCACGGCATCGTCGTTGGCGGCGTCGCACATCAGATGGAATCCACCGATCCCCTTTACAGCTACAATGTCGCCGGCGCGCAATCGCTCGCGGGCGGTTTGCAGGGCCGCCTCGCCCTCGGCCGTCGCCACGCCGTCGCGATTCCAGAACGCGAGTCGCGGTCCGCACTCCGGACAGGCGACGGGTTCGGCATGAAAGCGTCGGTCGCAAAAATCCTCGTATTCCGCCCGGCAGGCCGGACAGAGAGGAAAGTGACGCATGGTGGTGGCCGGACGATCGTAGGGGATGCCCTCCACAATGGAAAAACGCGGGCCGCAGTTGGTGCAATTGATAAACGGATACCGGTGACGCCGGTCCGTCGGATTCCGCATCTCCCGCAGGCAGTCGGGGCACACGGCAAGATCCGGCGGCAGCGCGGCCTCTTTCGCCGCGGACTCGTCGCTCTCGACGATGACAAACCGTCCCGGATCCGGCCAGAGTGCGGTCGCTTCCGCCCCGGCGGCCTCGACCCGGACGCAATCCACGCGCGCGGCGACCGGCGCTTCGTCGCGAAGCGTTTTCTCCAGACGAGCCAAAACGGGCCGCGGCGCCCGTGCGCCGATCAGAACACCCCGGCCGTCGTTGCGCACCCAGCCCTCGACTCCGAGCCGAACGGCCAGCCGATACACGAAGGGACGGAATCCCACTCCCTGGACGGTGCCCTCGACCCGCATGAGGACCTGCGCGCGACCTTCGTCGCACGACTGGACGTGTTGCGTCGCGGATGACTGTTCGAATCGAAACATCGTCGTCGCGGATTCGCGCCATGAGCCGGCTCAGACTCAGACTCTCGCGCAAACCTCCTCTCCCTTCGAAGCGGCCGTCAGGCCCGCCAGATAGTCAAACCACGCTTCCAGTCCGCTCCCGGTGCGGGAGGAAATCTCCAACAGCCCCGCCTGCGGCGCCACCCGGGAAACGGCCGACAGGACGGCATCCCGGTCGAATCCCGACGCCTCCGCGAGATCCGTCTTGGTCAGCAGCACCAGGTCGGCGCTCTTGAAGATCGGCGGGTACTTGAAGGGTTTGTCCTCGCCTTCCGGCACGGACAGCAGAACCACCCGCCGGGTTTCGCCGAGGTCGAACGACGCCGGACAGACGAGGTTGCCGACGTTTTCGATAAAGAGGAGATCGATGCCGTCGAGGTCAAGACTCTCGGCGGCCGCCGAAACCATTCCGGCATCGAGGTGGCAGAGGGTTCCGGTGGAGACCTGCACCACTTCGGCGGCTCGACCGCGGAGGCGTTCGGCGTCGTTTTCGGTGGCCAGATCGCCCACGATAACCGCCATGCGGGCCCGTCCGGACATCGCCTCCAGCGTCCGTTCGAGCAGCGCCGTTTTCCCGGCGCCGGGCGACGATACGAGGTTGAGCACGGTCACGTTCTTGGCTCGAAAGTACCCCCGGTTGCGTTCGGCCAGCCGGTCATTGACTTCCAGCAGCGAGCGATTGACCTCGATGTCCCGGGTTTCGCCAGGCCGTTCCTCCGGCGCGTGCGCATCGCCGTGCCGATGGTGTCCCTCGTGGGAATGGGCGTGCACCTGGACCCGTCCCCGGGCGTCCCGGTGGGCGTGAAAATGGTCCGCTGCCCCGGTGTGCAGGTGAAACGATTCCGAACGATTGCATCCGCAGTCTTCGCACATAATCAATTTATCTCCATTCGCGTCAGTTCCAGTTCCCGCCCCCGCAGGATTTCGGCGTCCGTCGCTTCACAGCCGGGGCACTGAAAGACGACATCGGCCGGTTCGAAACGCATGCCGCAGCCGCGACACCGGCACGAAGCCGGGACCCGCTCGATCTCCAGCCGCGCCCCGGCGGTGGCCGGGTGTTCGCTCCGGAGAACGTCAAACGCAAACCGCAGCGCCTCGGGAACAATGCCGGACAGATCGCCCGCCGTTACCCGCAGCACAGCGATGCGATCGGTGCCGGCGCGGGCCCATTCATCCAGGGCGATGGCGAGGAGGTTGCGCATGATACTGACTTCGTGCATGGGAATATGCCCTTCGTCGTTGTGAACCGAGGATAGTCCCGTTCGGCCGGGAGGTCCGTGCATCTCTTGGCCAAAACTGCGCCCATATTGCCAAATCAAACGGGTTTCGAGTTTGTGGCGCACCTTGCTTCTTGAACGCCGGACCACGCGGCGGCGCGGGAGCGCCGCCTCCAGGGTTTGGTGCATGCGTTCAGCGGTCAGGGACCGGTGGCGGATTTTTCAGGCGCCGGCCGCACCGGAGGAGCCCTTGATCAAGTCGTAAGCCTTCAGGGCGCGACGGCGGCCTTCGGCGTGATCGACGATCGGACGGGGGTAGTCGCGACCGAGGACGACTCCCGCCTCTTCCAGGACAGTGTTCGGGGCCTGCCACGGGTTCTGGATCCATTTGTCGGGAACCAACTTCAATTCGGGGACCCACCGGCGAACGTACTCGCCCCGCGGATCGAATTTCCGGCCCTGCAGGACGGGATTGAAGATCCGGAAATACGGCGCGGCGTCCGCCCCGCAGCCCGCCACCCACTGCCAGCCGAGCGTGTTGTTGGCGAGGTCGGCATCGACCAGGGTGTCCCAGAACCAACGCGCACCGTCCCGCCAGGGAATCAGTAGATCCTTCACCAGGAACGACCCTACGGTCATCCGCACCCGATTGTGCAGCCATCCCGTGCGCCAGAGCTGCCGCATGCCGGCATCGACGATGGGATAACCGGTGCGACCGCGCGTCCAGGCCGACCAGCCGGGCTTGTCCTGCCTCCAACGAAATTCGGCGAACTCCGGTCTCAGGGGTTTGTCCGTGGTTTCGGGAAAATGGTACAACAGGTGGCAGGCGAACTCGCGCCATCCCAGCTCGCGCAGGAAAGCGTCGGCTCCCGAGCCGCTCCCCGCCTTGGCGACGAGGCGCCGGGGTCCGATTTCACCGAAACGCAGGTGCGGGGACAGGCGGGACACGCCGTCGCGGGCGGGGAAGTCGCGTTCGGTGGCGTAGTCGGCCAGGCCTGATTCCCAGAAACGTTCCAGCCGCTCCCGCGCGCCCGCTTCGCCCGGAGACCACCAATGCGGAAACTCGGCCGCCCGGTTTGCCCGCGGTTCGAGCGCGAACGCGTCGAGGCCGGGCGACGACGGCCAACGATTGGGAGAGCGGAGTCGCGTGTCGCCGAGCCCGAGCGGCTCCGGAGTTTCACGTTGCAGGCACGCCTTCCAAAACGGTGTGAACACCTTGTACGGACCGCCCGATTTGTTCCGTACGGCGTGGGGTTCGTACAGCAGACAGCCGTTGAACCTCTTCACCTCGATCCCCTCCTTTATCAATCGGCGTTTGATGGCGCCGTCACGTCCGACCGCCCAGGGTTCGTACCGCCGATTCCAATACACAGCGGTTGCCCCGGTTTCGCGCACCAGGTCGGGCACGACCCGTCCGGCCTCGCCCCGCCGCAGCACGAGCCGGGACCCCCGTTCGCGCAAGGATTCGCCCAGGGCGTCCAGCGAACGGTGAAGCCACCACCGCGAAGCGCATCCGGGCGCCCAGGCGCCTTCGTCCTCCGGCGACCAGACAAAACACGGGATTACCGGACGCCCGGTTTCCACCGCGCGGGTGAGGACCGGATTGTCGTCCAGCCGCAGATCGAGACGAAACCAGACCAGAATCGACTTCGCCGGTCTGCTCATCGCGAGGCGGACAATTCGGCTTCGGCCGGGGAGCGACCCTTTTGCGAGGCCAGGTACTTGTCCACCTTGTTGGAGACGATCACGCCGTAATTGATCGTTCCGAGCCACCCGGACATGATGATGCCGACCGATCCGGCGTGATAGAGACCGGGGAGTTTTTCGGGCAAGTCCATCGAGCACTTGAGTCCCTCGAATTTGGTACCGAACGAGGCCCCGCCCATGTGGCGGGTGTAGTGATGGATGGTGCGGGGTGTGGCGGCCTCCAGGTGATCGACCTTGGAGCGGATATCCGGAATATAGGTTTCGAGGGCGTCCAGGGATTCGTCGATCATGCGCTGTTTTTCGGACGTGTATTCCTCGTCGGAGAGACCCACCCAGTCCTCGTATCTAGCGTTCAATGACGCCACGATGGTGTAGCGATCGGTGCCGGGCCGGGTCTCCGGGTAATAAACCGAAAAGGTGCGGCTGCGGGTGTCGCGACGAACAAGTTCCTCGCTGGAAAACGTTTCCGACCCGGACGTGAACACGAGGTCGCCGATATTGGGGACGGACTCGCCCTTCCTTATCCCCATGTAAACCTGGGAGGAACTGCTGTTGAGGCGCACGTTGCGAACTTCTTCGGTGAAATCGGGATCGATGTGTTCCTCCCCGCCCAGTTTGAGCACGGTGTTCTTGAGGTTGGCGTTCGACACCACCGCGCGGCAGCGGATTTCCCTGCCGTTAGCGATCACGCCGGTTACTTCCTTGCCGCGGCCGCGGTCTTCGACCAGCAGCTTTTCCACCATCACGTTGCGCCGCAGATCGACCCCGTTCGACCGGAGCACGGAAACCATTTTCTTGATCAGGATGTCGGTCCCGCCCTGGAAGGTGTACACCCCCTTGCTCATGAAATTCGAGAACACGATGCCATAGGTGATGGCCGGATCGTCGAGGGTGGAACCGTTGGCGTAGGCGATGGGCTCCATGAGCAGCCGTTTGACATCGTCGCGACCGGGAAAGAACTCCTCAAAGAGTTCCCGGGTGGTCCGCCGGTCGTCGTCGTAGAAATTCATCTCGCGCAGCGTCCGGAAGAACCGTTCGACGGTCTCCGCCGGGATGCGGAACTCCTCGCACAGGATTCGGGTGAAATCCTTTCGGTCAAAAGTCGTCCAGATATTGAACTGGGGATTGATGAAGCGGACGTTTTTCAGTTGCACGATGGAGTCGGCGATTTCGCGGCTCCAGTACTTGCGGCAGGACTTGATCATGCCGACGGGGAATCCGTGGAGGGAAATATCAAAGATGTGTCCTCCGGGACGCCGGAACCAGGTCGCGAGCCCGCCGAGCTGATAGTGATGTTCCAGCAGCAGGACCGAATGTCCCGAGCGGGCGAGGCAGTTCGCCGCAGTCAATCCTCCGAGACCGCTGCCGATCACAACGGCGTCGTATACTTTCGCCACCCCTTTTAACCAGTCTTTTGCCATGCTCGTTCCACTCTGGAAGAAATTCCCGTAAAAGCAACCCCGGGAGGGGCGTGCGATGGCGGGCAGCAGGGCCTTTTCATTTGACAGCCGCAAGCCGTATGAAAAGGCCTTTGAAATTGAATGTTTGAGATTTGAAATAAACCCATGAATTTCGGTGGGATAGGCGTTCAAACGCAAATACAGTGTGGCGGACGGAACAAATGGAAAGTGCGGCTTCCAGACCCTGCGGTTCCGCGACCATTCAGCCGAGTTTCTGCACTTCGACCCGGTCGCTGTAGGGGTGTTTGGTGGTGCCGACGAGTTGGTAGGTTTCGTGACCTTTTCCGGCCACGACCAGGACGTCGCCTGAAGCCGAAGCCGCGTAGGCTTCACGGATGGCGGCGGCGCGGTCGGGCTGGAGGCGAAGGCGCTTCGGATGAACGCAGCCGGAGCGAATGGCTTCGATAATCGAGTTCGGATCCTCCGTGCGCGGGTTGTCCGACGTGAGCCAACACAAGTCGGCCCGCTCGGAGGCGATCCGCCCCATCAGCGGGCGTTTGCCCGTGTCGCGGTCGCCCCCGCAACCGAACACCACGATCATGCGACCGCGCAGGAGCGCGCGACAGTTTTCCAGGAGATGTTTCAGGCCGTCGGGATTGTGGGCGAAATCGATGATGGCGGTGGCGCCGTTGGGCAGGGCGTAACTTTCCATCCGTCCCGGCGCGGGCGAAAAGTCCGAAACCGCCGCCGCGGCCGCCTCCGGGTCCGCGCCCAATTCGGTGGCCGCCGCCAGAGCCGCGAGGATATTAT
>SLOW01000033.1 GCA_007132315.1 Opitutales bacterium | reverse complement strand
GTCAATAAAATCGACCTGCCGGGAGCCGATCTCGAGTTGGTCACGCGCCAGTTGGAGGACATTCTGGCGATTCCTTCGGAGGAAGCCATCCTGGCCAGCGGGAAAACCGGTGTCGGCGTGGAGGAAATCCTCGAAACGGTGATCGAGCGGGTCCCGCCGCCGCGGTGGGCCGATTACGAACGGCCGCGGGCGTTGGTGTTCGACAGTGTTTACGACACCTACCAGGGCGTGATTTGTTACGTGCGGGTGTTTTCCGGGTCGATCCGGGCCGGTGCGCCGCTGCTGCTGATGAACGACGAAATTCGCCTGGAGACCAAGGAGGTCGGCATCTTTTCACCGCACCGCGTCGCCTCCGACGAAATCCAGGCGGGCAACGTGGGTTACATCGTCACAAATATCAAATCGGTGGCCGACATCAAGCTCGGGGACACCTTGACCGACGCGGTTCACCCGGCAAAGGAGATGCTTCCCGGATACAAGGAGGTGCGCCCCATGGTGTTCAGCGGTATCTATCCGCTGGACAGCGGTGACTACGAAAAGCTCAAGGCCAGTCTCGGCCGGCTGCGCCTGAACGACGCGGCCTTTATCTATCAATCCGAAAACTCACTCGCCTTGGGTTTCGGGTTTCGGTGCGGCTTTCTCGGACTGCTGCACATGGAGATCATCCAGGAACGCATCCGGCGCGAGTACGGCATCGACATCATCCTCACGTATCCCAGCGTCGTGTACCAAGTTGTCACCCAGGACGACGTGACCCGCGAAATCGACAACCCGGTGAATCTTCCGGATCCTTCGTTCATCGAGGAAATCCGCGAACCGACAATCCGCGCCACTATTCTGACGCCGACCGATTCCGTGGGCGATGTCCTGGCCCTGGTGATGGAAAAGCGGGGAATCTGTGAAAAAACCGAAACGCTCGACGACAGTCGTCTGATGCTCACTTGTGTGCTGCCGTTGAACGAGATCCTGGTCGATTTCTACGACCGATTGAAAAGCATCACTCACGGTTACGGCTCCCTCGACTATGAAATCGCCGAGTACCGGGCGGACAACCTGATCAAGCTCGACATCCTGGTGAACGGCGATTCGGTGGACGCGTTTTCAAGTATCGTCCACCGTTCCAAAGCCGAGTCCAAGGGACGGGAACTGTGCGCCAAACTGGCCGAAATCATCCCGCCTCAAATGTTCAAAATCCCCGTTCAAGCGGCCATCGGCGGGCATGTGATCGCCCGTGAGACGGTTCGCGCCCTGCGCAAGGACGTCACCGCGAAATGTTACGGGGGCGATATCACCCGCAAGCGAAAGTTGCTCGAAAAGCAGAAAGAGGGGAAGAAACGTATGAAACAGGTCGGCAGTGTATCCATTCCTCAAGACGCCTTTATCAGGGTGCTCAAGAACAACTAATCTCACCTTGGAAACGCAAGCGTGTTCTCGATCTTCGGCAAACGAAAAGACAAGAAACTGCGGCACGACGCCGACAACTGGCTGCGTCTGGCCGACAAGGTTTATCACTACCGGCGGGACCTGCTGTCCGACAAAGAACTGAACGAACTCAACCAGGCGTCCCTCGAACTGCGCGAACTACACAAGGACAAAAAGGCGGAAGCCTCGCGGATCAAGCTGGCGGTGGAGCGCCTCGAAGACGTCATCCGGCGGGTGGGGGGCAGTTATTACCCGAAATCGGCGCTGGCGGAGAACATCGAAGTTCTCCTGGTTGCCGCAATCCTGGCCATCGGCATCCGCACTTATTTCATCCAGCCCTTCAAGATTCCCACCAACTCGATGAAACCGACGTACTACGGTATGACGGCCGAGGTTTATGTCGAGCCGGAGGACGAGCCGGGAGCGATGCATTCGGTTGCCCGAAGACTGCTTTTCGGCGCCAGCCGGGTCGATCTTGACGCCGAAAACGACGGCGTCTGCCGGCTGCCGATCATCATGGATTCGGCTTCGGGTGTCTTCGATTTCATCCATCGGGAAGTTCCGGACCGAACGTGGCTGGTTTTTCCGACCGTCAGCAAGGAGTACACGGTCTTCGTCGGAAATGAGTCACACACTTACCGGACGCCGAGGGATTTTCAGCAGCAGGTGCGCGATATTATCCTCGAAGTGTTTTATCCGCAACACGACAACCTGGTGGACGCGGTCAGCGATATGCGGCGCAGCGGACGTTACCAGCATTTGGGAAACAACCGGTACCTGATCGAAACGGATCGGGAAGTCGATGCCGGAGATCGCATTTTGTCCTTCGATATCCTGACCGGCGACCAACTGTTCGTCGATCGCATGAGTTACCATTTCAAGAAACCGAGCGTCGGGGGAAGTGTCGTGTTTCGTACGGGCGACATTCCCGGACTCCGTGGACCGGGCAACCAGGATTCCTATTACATCAAACGGTTGGTCGGCATCGGCGGCGACCGTCTGGAGATTCGCGAACCGTACCTGTACCGAAACGACGAGCCCATCGACTCAAGGAACGTGTTCGAAGACATTCACGCCCGAGAGGGAAAATACGGCGGTTACGTCGCCGGAGGCAACCTGGCTCCCGATTCCCATGTGCGGGTCGAAGATGGCACCTACTACGCGTTGGGCGACAACTCGGCCAACAGTTTGGACAGTCGAAGCTTTGGCTTCGTTCCGGAACACGCCGTGGTGGGCCGGCCGATCATGATCTATTATCCGTTCACATCGCGCTGGGGACGCGCCCGATAAAACGGGGGCGGGTCGTGTTATTGGCATGTTTCGCACAATATATATTATGTCTAATATTTCGCGGTCCCTGAAAATGGTCTGAAATCGGCCTTGCGAAGGCATTCCCACTCTCTTTTATCGAATCATGACCGCGGCTCCTCTTTATCACTGGCTCACCCGACGTTCCCACGGCGTGCTGTTGCATCCGACTTCACTTCCGGGCGATTTCGGTGTCGGCGGGTTCGGCAAGGAGTCCTTCGACTTCATCGACTTCCTGGCCGAGGTCCGAATGCACTGTTGGCAGGTCTGTCCGCTGGGACCGACCGGCTACGGCGATTCCCCCTACCAGTGCCTCTCTTCCTTCGCCGGAAACCCGTACCTGATCGATCCGCTCGATCTCAGCGAGCACGGTCTGATCCCATCGGAAGACCTGGGGCCGTTACTCTTTCTGGCCTGGAATCACGTCGATTACGGTTCGCTGTACGAGGTCAACTGGCCGCTGCTCTTTCAGGCTTGTGAGGCCTTTCGTGATCTGCCCACGGACAAGCACCCGTACGGTGACTACAAACGGTTTCTGAAGAAAAACGCGTTCTGGCTGGACGCCTATTCCCTCTTTCACGCGCTGAAACAGCATCACGGCGGCGAGCCTTGGACGTCCTGGCCGGCATCCTGCCGCACATACGAACAGGCGCGTCAGAACGTTTCGGATCCCGACATCCTGGCGCGGGCCGAGGATCACCGGATCTTGCAGTACTTTTTTCACGGACAATGGAAACGGGTTCGCCGTTACGCGTCCGAAAACGGCATCCGGATCATCGGCGACGTTCCGATCTACGCGTCCCACGACAGTGCCGATGTCTGGAGTCACCCGGAGATCTTCCAGGTCGATCCGGCGTCCGGCGAATTGCTGAATGTCGCGGGAGTTCCCCCCGATTATTTCTCCGAAACCGGCCAGCTTTGGGGCAATCCGCTCTACAATTGGGACGAGCTCAAGAAGACCGGCTACAAATGGTGGCTGGAGCGGCTGCGCAAGAACTTCGAGCTCTACGACATCGTCCGCCTCGATCACTTCCGGGGGTTTCACGACTACTGGTCGGTGCCCGCGGGCGCCGAAGACGCCCGCGAGGGCCAGTGGCATGCCGGACCGGGTCTCGATTTTTTCAAAAAGGTCCGCAAGGCCTTTCCGGACGGGTGTCTGATCGCGGAGGATCTGGGCGATCTTTCTGACGGGGTGTTCGAGTTGCGGGACAACACCGGCCTGCCGGGCATGGCGATCCTCCAGTTCGCCTTTGGCGGCGACGGAGACAATCTCTACCTGCCCCACCATCACACGCGAAACCTCGTGGTCTATCCCGGCACACACGACAACGACACCACACGCGGCTGGTATGAAAAACTCGATGAAAGCGCGCGCGATCACATCCGCCGCTACCTGCGAGTCAGCGGCGACGAGATCGCCTGGGATTTCATCCGGGCCGCCCTCCGCAGCCCCGCCCGCCTGGCCATCATCCCTCTGCAGGATCTGATGAATCTCGGTTCCGAGGCCCGTATGAACGTTCCCGGCCGGGCCGAAGGCAACTGGCAATGGCGCTTCCAGTATAAGGACCTGGAAAAACTGAAGAATAAAAGCGGCGACTACCTCCGTGAACTGGCCGAGCTTAACGCGCGCGGATAGCGATGCCTCGGGAACACGCGGGAATTCCCTTCTTGCGCTAACCTATAGACTTGACTCCGTCTTCCACGTGCACGATCCGGCTTGCATGCGGGATCGGGAAATCGATAATGGTTTGCTTTCAAGACTCTTGAACCAAATGATTGGACCCTTCCGTGAATGGCGCTCGCTACCCGATAAAGAACGCAAGGAATTGTATGAGGCGCTATTCCTTTTGTGGCGGATTCGCCTGTCTCTGTGGATTTTGCCCTTTCGACGCGTGCGACGGCGGGTGAGGCACCGGCTTTGCCGGCCGCGGGACCGAAAGCCGGAGTATTCCTCGAGGCAGACCGGTCGTCACGTCAAGCGCGCTTCCCGGTACGTTTATCGGGTAAACGACCTGGCCCGGTGCTACGCGACGCAGATCATGCTGTCGAGACGCGGGCAGCCGTCGGACCTACGCTTCGGCCTCCGCGAAGACGGCGATCAGCCCGAGCCTCAGGTTTGGGTTGAAATCAACGGCACGGTGATCATCGGCGAAGCCGTTCCCGATAATCCCTCGGATTCTCAGCAGTCCGAGGACCGGCGGGAATAAACGGCGGATTGCTTTCGCTGCGGCACGCCCTTGGCAGAGCGTGGCACTACGGTTGGATGCGGACTCTGAAAAACCCGCGCTCCTCGTCCGGCTCAACCGGTATGGGAAACTCGAGTTGATCATCGGTACCGATGAGGGGTTCTCCGTGATCTTCCCACGGTCCACCCTAACGTTGCAAACGCGTTCTGGAAAAAGGTATGTAAGCGACTCTTGTCCATGGGTTTTTGAAAAGAATCCGGGAACGGATACCGGAGCGAGGCTCCGGCCGATTTCAAGTGGTTCGATTACGAACGCAAGGATCCCTGAATCGTATGATACGGAAACGGGCGGACGGCGGACCCGTCAGCCCTCCTCACCCTGCTCGGTTTCGCCGTCGGATTGAGGCGGTTTGCGGACCCGTGCGCCGAGCACGCGTTTTTCGCTGACCCCGGTCACGGTAACTTCCAACGGGCCGATCATACAGGTTTCGCGTTCCCGCGGCATGCGTCCCAGTTCCGAAGTGATCAGGCCGCCGAACGTGGATACTTCTTTGTCGGACAGCTCCACGCCAACCTGTTCCGCGACATCCTGAAGCGGAGTCAACCCATCGACCTGGTACCATCCGTCGTCCAGAAGCTGAACCTGATTCTCCTCGCGGTCGAACTCGTCGTGAATATCCCCCACCAGTTCCTCCAGCACATCCTCCAGCGTGATCACACCCACCGCACCGCCGAACTCGTCCACCGCGAGCGCCATGTGGCTCTTCTGCTGAAGGAGCTGTTCCAGAACAAAGTCCAAAGCGGAATCCACGGAAAACCGTTGGATATCGCGCCGGAATTTTTCCAGTTCCAGTTCGTTCAGGTTGCCCCGCTGCCTGAAGAGGTCCTTGATGTGCACCAGTCCGATACAGTGATCCAAGTCTCCCTTGCAGAGCGGAAAACGGGTGTGTCCGCTTTTTCGAGCGACTTCGATGTTGGATTGGATGTCGTCTTCCGTATCGAAATACTGGAGGCGGTTGCGCGGGATCAAAACGTCCTGGACCACCAGATTGCGGAGGCCGAGAGCATTGCTCAGGATTCGTTCGGTGATGGGAGAGACCTCTTCGCCGTCGCTCAACAGCGATCGAATCTGGACTTCGACATCAATCAGACTCGATTCCCGGCCGGCCTCGGCGTTCAGCAGCCGAAGCAGGCGTCCGGCGGCCTCTTCGAGGAGGCGGGCGATCGGCCGCATCAGGAACGCGAAGATACGTATGAACCAGGAGGATGCGCCGATGGCCTGGATCGGATAGCGTATGCCCAGAGCCCGGGGAACGAGCTCGCCGATCAGAGTATGCAGGAACCAGGCGGCGGCGAAACAACCGATCCAGACCAGGACCGCCACCCCCGATTCCCGTGTGCCGGGCGCCAGGAGGTCGAGGATGCCCTGGGCGACCAAGGCGGCGAGCCCGCCAATGGCCAGCGTACACGCGATGCCTCCGAAACGGATGGCGCGGGCGTTCCGGTCGGCCGCCTCCATCAGTGCGGTTACCGTACGCCGGCGTTTGACCCGTTCCAGCAGCCCGGTGTCAAAGCGCGTGAAATGCACCTTGATCAAACCGTAATCCGCGGCTACGAATACCGCGTGCAGGACGATGAGACCCAGGATCAGTGGCATGGGCCAGAGAACGTCCGCAACGGTGGCTGTGACCATCAGGCCCCCCCCGTTT
>SLOW01000337.1 GCA_007132315.1 Opitutales bacterium | reverse complement strand
CGCTTTGTCATCGTCGGGTATGATACCGGTGAGCGTGAAATAAAGGGCTGCCCGGCGGTAACCCTCCCGCACGCTGCCGGGAATGCCGATGCGCACGGAATGTTCCGGCGATTCGGGATTGAAATAAGAACCACTGAAGATAAACAAGGTGGTGTAGCTGAGCCGTCCCACTCCCTCCTGATCGTCAGCCCCGCCGATCAGCGAATTCGCCCTGATAAGATCAAGAGCGCTGGGATTGCGTCCGATATTATCGTAGAGCAATTCGATGTATTCCTTGTTCCGGCCGGCCTGGAAAGGCCCGTTCCGGTTGACAAACTCAGGGGACGTCAACAGCTGGAGTGCTAGCGTTTCGGTACCGGCAAACCTGGCGGCATCATCGATAAGAATCGACTCGGGAATATCCGAATCCTCGTCGTCGGACAGCCGGATCATCTCCATGGCATCCTCCATCTCTCCGGTAGTCGGAGCGCGTCCCAGAATCACGTGGAAGGCGGCGTAGGCGTTGACTGCGACATGATCAAACTCAGCCCGATCCATGAGTTCCGACACGAGGCCCTCGCGAGTGATTTGGCCCGAGGCGAGCCGGTCAAGGTTATGGGAAAGCTCGGAAGGATCCGGCGCGCGATTGAGCATCATCCGGTACAGATCGCGGACAAAATCCTCGTCCTGATTCACGGGATCAAAGGCCCCTACCGTGATCTGAACACCGGTAGCGGTGGAGGTGTTGCCCTGTGAATCGACGGCCCGGGCGGAAATCGTGTACATCCCTTCCGACGACGGTGTCCACTGGGCGCTGAAGGGACGCGACTCGTCGGTGCCAACCACGTTGCCATTAACGGTGAGTTCCACCCGCTCGATCGTGGTGCCGAAGTTGCCGGATCTGGGAAAGGCGGACGCGCGCAGGTCAATCGGAACACCGAGGGCAAAGCGGCTGCCGCCCGTGGGCTCAGTGATATTGACCACCGGCGGGAACTGGGGATCGTCACCTTCGAACCCGGGTCCGAAACGGAGATCGTGCACAAATACATCGCGAAGCCCGTTGTTATTCAGCGCGATCCTGTTGGTCGAACCATGGGCCAGACCCGGAATACCGTGGGCATCCGAGGCAAAGGCGATGTACCGTCCCGACTCACCGAAAGCGGGTGCACGGCTGGAAGGAACGGGGCCTCCGCCAAGGACAAATAACGGGGGTTCCCCAAACCGATTAACGCTGACGAGACGGTTTACCCCCGCCTCCCGATCGCGCATCACGACGCTGGAAAAGTCAGTCGGCGCCCCCAGGGCGGAAACCTCTCGGGTGAGGAATTGCCGGCCATCAGACCGTGGCGTAATTGCGCGCTGAAGGTTGCCCGACTGGGTCCGGAAGGCGACGTACTGACCGTCCAGACTGATCGCCGGATCCTGGGCATAACTGTCTCCCGCCGTACCGAACTCGGTAATACTGGCGAGCTCCAACGACATTGCTCCCATCTCGTCAAAGGTTCCCGATTCGTTGGTATTCCGGTCGACGACATAGACGTGATCCTGCGGGAACGGAAGGTTACCGCCGCCGTCGAGTCCCTCCGCGGTAAAGGACGGGAAGTCGAGGAGCGCCTGAACGGCTCCGGCGTTTCCGATTTCACCGGGAATCTTGTGAACCAGCATAATTCCGAACTGAGATTCCGCTGCAGGGGAAGCGAGAACCCCCAAGGTCATGTCGGGTTCAAATTCGCCCGCTGCCACTCTGTTGATCATATCGATGAGGTTGTCGCGGGTGGCCATGAGATCCTCTTCGACAATCTCCTCTTCCGTTTCCTCGTCCTCGATGACCAACTCGCCCACGAGCACCGGGAGGCGCCCGGTTTCGGCCACGAAATCGTCAAACTCGGCGGGATCGAAGTCGGCGGCGACAAATTCAAACGCAACCGGCGGATTCTGACCGTCGCTGATCGACAGCGCTTCGCCGAGGGCAGGATTGATTTGTCCCCCGTCCATGCCGGAAATCGAAACAGTGGCCGGACTGGCAGGGAAGCCGCTTGATTCGATGGGAACGTTTCCGTCCGCCCCGCCCCAAAGATTGAGCAGGAATACGGTGGGAAAAGCGGGGTCGCTGGTGGTGTCAAAAGCGACCATATCGAGCTCCTCAGCTTCGTTGATGGCGCTGATCAGGCGATCGCGTAAATCAGAGGCATCCCCGGCGATAGGAACTCGAATGTTGCCCGGCTCGACGCCCCCGTTCTGGTCGAGCTCGAACGTCACGGGCGGATTGAAGCCGTCGTCCAGTGTAATTCTGGCGCCATCTCGCGGAGTGTTCTGGCGTCCGGCGTCGACCTCCGGATCGTAGATAAACCGGATGACGTCGGGCTCGGCGGTATTCCGCGAATCCAGAACAATCTCCCGGTTCCCTCGCGGCAGGAAATTACGGAGGACAATGCTGGTCAGGTCATCCTCGACCGCCTCCGCCCGAAAGCGCGGCATGCCGAACTCGACCAGCGACTCGATAAGATTCCCCATCGTGGCACTTCCGGTAGCATTGATCTCGATCGCGAAGACGCCGGAGGTGAGCGAACCGGGCGCACGGTACTGGAACGAAAGCGCGGGATGCAGGAAGAGCGGGTCGCGGTCGTAAAACTGCTCGCTCTGACCGGCCTCGGGGAGTTCAATCACACCACCTTCCATACCGAACACGGCGACGAAGGGATCCTCGGCCGGTTCGTCCGGATCATCGGGCACCTCGGGAACCGGCTCGAACGAGATGGCGATATTGCCGATTTCACCAACCCGGTTGTGCACGAGAAAGAAGAAGGGATCGCCCTCTTCATCGTCTTGTTGGCGAATGAGCATGCTCAGAGGGGAGCCCTGCAGAGCCTGCAGGAGACGGGCCTGCGTCTGGGCGACGCTTTCACCTACCACAATCCGGACATCGTTGGGATCGCGGTCGTCAATAATCACATCCTCAAAATCAAAATCCGGATCGTCCTCGTCCTCCTCAAATCCTTCGAAGAAACTGAACCGCACCGACTCGTTGCCGTCGTCAACGCTGATACTTGCTTCATCCTCGTCTTCGGGATTGGCTAGAAGGCGAATTGCCCCGGTAGCTGGACGATCCGTATACGCGGGCAGATCCTGGAAATCAAACAGCTCGGCGACGTACCGCAGCAGGTTGCCGCGAGTTTCATTCAGCGACTCGCCAATGGTGACGGGAACCTCCCCGGGCAGCGGGGCCTCAAGGCCCTCGACCTCCAGGGGATCGTACTGGATTTCGCGTTCGACAAACACAAACGTCTGAACCACCCCGCCCCGCTGGATCACAAGGGTATCCTCGTCGGCAGGATTGGAGGCCAAAGGCCCGACAAGCAAAGTGCCGTTCGCGGTCGGAGTGCTCAGATCCGGAAGGTCGAGAATCAATCCGGCATTGATGGCGTTAAGCAGGTTATCGCGGGTTTCCCAAGCGGTTCGCCCAATTTGGACCTCGTTTAGCTCGGAAGGTTCGGACGTCGTGAACCGGAAAACGGTTTCGAAGAATCCGTTGTCGATAAGGAGCTCATCCCCATCGGCGGGCGCCAGGGTCTCGGCGCCGCTCATACCCTCGATTTCCACCTCTTCCTCCAGGCCGGGAGAAGCGACGATCGGCTGATTCCCGTCTTCCCCCTGAACCGGGTTTTCCAGTTCGAGGATCCAGCGCCCGTCTTCCATTTCCGAAACGGCGGCGGCGATGGTGAGGGGTGAATTCACGATTCGTGAACGCAGGTTGCTCATTGTTCCGGACAGTTCCTCCTGAATACGCACTCCGACGTTGTCGGGATCAGCCTGATAAGGGAATTCCGTGTCAAACTCAAACACGACGGTTTGAGGGCCATCACTTATGGTGAGGGTCTTGCGGTCCTCCTGATCGGGTTCCGGGTTTGTCGAAAATATTACGAAACCGGTGGCGGGAATGTCGTCGTAAAAGCTGAGGATTCCTTCGGCAGGCTTGTTCTCGGTGAACTCGATTTCGCCGCGCGCTGGCCTCCCGAAGAACTCGACGGAACCCGTGGCCGGTTCGGCAAAAAGATTCGTCGCTCTCGACGTGAAGGTGACGAAACGCCCGTTCCGCGAAAGGGCCGGGGCGCGGCTGTCGCCGTCAGACTCGACGGGATTGCCGTCGGCGTCGTAATCGACACTGAGGCGCCGGGTGGTGTCGGCGACCCGGTCGTAAACGTAAACGTCATATAGTGTGTTCGTGACATCGGGAACCAGGTTGGTGGCACGCGACTCGTACACTACGTGCCGGCCGTCGGCACTGATCCGCGGACGCAAACTATTTCCGTCGGCCTGCATCCCCTGCTCGTTCCGGTTGATCCGACGAAGCTCGTGTGTTTCGCGATCGAGGAGGAAAATGTCGGTCAGGTTGTTGGTATCGTCACCCACCAAGTTTGAGGCCTGCGATTCAAAAGCGATGTAGCGCCCCCCTTCGCTGATCGAAGGATTGAAGCTCGGACCGTTGGGAAGCGGCTGACCGGGAATTTCGTCGAAGACCCGGCTGAGAAATCCGTTTTCGCGGTTAAAAACGTAGATCTCGGAATATTCGGGCACGGGAGACGTGCCGGTGAGATTGGTCGCGCTGGAAGCAAAAACAACAAACTTGCCGTCCGGGCTTATTTGCGGCCGGCCGCTGGGCCCGTCCGCCCCGACATCGACCGGCTCCTCGTCCTCGTCATCGTCATCGACGGGAGGGTCAACGAACAGGGGAGCCGTAATGAGCCGGACGTTACCGGTCATCTGGTCTTTGAGGTACACATCTCCCTCTCCGCCGGCGGTGCGCTCCGGATCGAGGTTCGTCGCCTTGGAAAGAAAGGCGACAAAGCGACCGTCCGCACTCAGGGAGGGGTGTTCACTGATCCCGTCACCGGCCTGCCCCGCGGGACCCACGCTCACGACATCGGTTTCGGGGAAATTGATCGGCTCTAAACGGAGCGGCGGCGTCTCCAGATTGACGTCATCGTTGTTGTTATCGTAGGTGAAGGTGTTGCCGGTCGGATTGCCGTCCTCGTCGAGGAGTTCGAAATGCCCCACAATCCAGAAATCTCCCGTGAGGTGTCCGGGCGCCATCCGCACCCATTCAATGGTTTCCGTCTCACCGCGCGCCAGGCCGAGTCCGATATCGGAACGGGCCTGGATAGAATGGATGCGCTCGTCTTCAGTATCGTAGGAACCGTCCTCGCTGAGGCGGATTTCATGGATACGAACCCCCCAAAGTACGTCGTCCGCCGGATCATCCGCAGGATCACCGGTCGGTTCGTTCCAGATGGTAACGCTGATATCGAGGGGATCCCCTCCGAAGAAGGTCCCTCGCTCGACCTGGAGGGAGGTGATGACAATGTTCGGGTTGGCCAAGCCATTCAAGCCAAACCCGAAAAGGGAGATTAGCAGGAGCAAAGAGGTGCGTTTAATAAAGGTCATTTTTTGGACGACGAGTACCGATAGTTAAATCCGATGAAGGATCGTTGCCAATGCGGAAATTCGCGGAGAAATCGAGAAGTGAAACGGCTTAGCAATGAGTATGAAGGCCGGCGGAGAACAACGATGACCGTTTGACCATATGCGAGCAAACCCGAAAAACCTGGAAATTCGCCCGGGAGGAAAGTAGCGCAGGCCTCCCGGAAACAGAAAAATTTCGCGAAAGACTTTCACGAAGAATATTCATCAAATATTTCATACCTAGCGCGTTAACGATTAACTCATACCCGTTTTCGAAAGGGAACTTTTGTGATGAATCGGATCTAAAAAACAGATGTTCAGTCAACAGAGGGCAGCCTTTCAGGTAAAGCCTTAAAATCAATAAATTTCCGTGGGCGCCGCCTTTTTTTCTTCTTCGAGACGTCGTTTCGCTTCCGCCAGGGCGCCCTTCATTTCCATCGCTGCGAGAAATTCCAGGAGTTCTTCCGGGTTGCCGCGGGGACGATTCATCCCGGGCAGCTCAAGGGAAGGATTGAGCGTGACGAGTTCCTGGTTTCGGCGCAGCAGATTCCGGCCCTCACCGACTCTATCGCGAAAACGTTTTGGCTCGAGAGAATCGACGTGGGCGAGGACGCCGTCGAGACCTCCGTATCGGCGCAGCCATTTCGCAGCGGTCTTGGGCCCGACACCGGGAATCCCGGGTATGTTGTCCGACGTGTCGCCTATCAGTGCGAGAAATTCGGCGATCTTCGCGGGCGGGACGCCGAATTTATCCTCGACGCCCGTTTCATCCAGAACCGTCAGTCCCGCCTTTCCCCGGCTGCTGGCGGGAGGCAGCAACATCCGTACCCGCGCGTTGACGCACTGCGCCAAATCCTTGTCCGCGCTCAGAATCAACACCTCATCCCCATCTTCGGCCATCCGGTGAGCAAGCGTGGCAATCAGATCATCGGCCTCCGTGTCGGCGCGATCGATCACCGCGAGGTCCATGAGTTCTGTGCATTCCCGGAGATACGGCAATTGCCTGGACAGAGCTTCCGGCATCTCTTTCCGCTGCTGCTTGTATTGTGGCAGCAACTCCAGTTTCCTGCGGTCCTCGCCGTGATCGAAAACCACCACAAACCTGGCTGGCCCGAATTCATCCGCGACACGCCACAGAGACCGAACCCATCCGTGCAGAGCGTTGGTGGGGAATCCGTCACCACGCGCCAGTT
>SLOW01000341.1 GCA_007132315.1 Opitutales bacterium | reverse complement strand
GCCCAGATCTTGTAGAATCCGGGTTCGTCCACTTGCAGCATAAATTCGATTTCGGGACGCCGCGGATCCAGTGTGTGATTCGTGCCTTCCCGCAGCGGGTGCATGTGGGTGAATCCGCTGCGGGCCACATCGAATCCGACAACGTGGGCAAACTCCCCCATAATCGGTTCGAGGCTCACTTCCCGGTCTTCCTCCAGAGCGCTGACCCGCAAGCGCAGCGATCCGGGGCGTCGGGCGCGGTAACCCTCCTCCGGAACCTCCAGTACAAAACGGTAGCCGTCGAGTTCGACTTTCCGCGTGGCCGACCTCACCGGTTCCGAGCTGTCTCCCGCCACGATGAGGTCGCTGACCGCGTAAACCGGCCGCCCGGTCCGCGCCGAGTAGAACTCCGCGAAAACCTTGTAGATTCCCCCGGCCCCGGGAGTGAAATGGAAGCGGTACTCCCCCGCCACCTCGGCTGGGCCGGGGTGTTTGTGGTGATAGTCGCCGAGACTGGAATCCACGATCAGCAGGTGGATCTTCTCCTCGTGGGACTCCAAAATATCGTCGCAGGTGACCGCCTTGCCGCGCACCGTTTCCACCGATATCACCACCTCGGCCGGACGCCCGGCAACGAGCTCTCCCTGAGGCTGCACGTTCAGGCGCACCGGGGAAACACGGTCGTTTACCCGGCTGAAACCGATGTTCGAAACATCGCACAACTCCACCCGCTGGTCGGTCGCGCCTGCCGCGGCGAGAAACTGCCCCGGGCGCTCGGGAGCCACCGCGCCGGGCAGGAGACGAAACAGGAAGAACAGGGCCACGGCCCCGATCGTCAGGAAAACCACCTGCTTTTTCTGGGTGGAGGACAAGCTCTGAATGCCGCTACTCATTTCCAATCATACCTCGAACGCCGGGGTCGCCCACCGGATGCCTTCAGGAATCCCCCTCCGCCTGCTCTTCCTTCAGCCTGTTCAGAAAATCACTCACCAGCCACTGACTGCCGTCCACCCGGTGGGCGATGGAACCGTTTTCGTCCACCAGCAGGGTGGCCATGGTGTGCTTGATATACATCTCGTCGTCCGGATAGGCCAAGACTCCGATCTGGGTCATCAGGTCGCGCACCGCCCGCTCGGGTCCGGTCAGGAAGGAAAAGTTATCCAGGTCGATCCCCCGGTCAACCGCGTATTCGCGCAGCACGCCCGGGGTGTCGTAATCGGGATCCAGTGTCACGGACACCAGTTCGAAATCCTCGACCCCCGCCTCGCGGGCCTGGCGCTGCAACTGCCGCATGCGTTCGGTGGCGGCGGGGCACATCCGCGGGTCCATACAGCGGGTGAAAATAAAGTTCATCACAACCCGTTTGCCGGCGAAACGTTCCGGACGGGCGATCTCGCCGAACTGGTCGTACAGCCCGAATCGCGGCAGCGATTCACCCTCGAGCAGATAGGCGCCGTCGCCGCGCAGGACGGTGTCCTCGCGCAAGCGGCGGTTGATGTGCTCCACCGTACGTTCGGCGTCGCGGTCGGCAGGCCACACCCGCTCTATCCGGTAGCCGTCGCCGTTCTCGTTGTCGGCGAGGATGGCGCGGATGCGGTGACCGACCTCGGCATTGGCCACGTCGCCCCGGCGGGCGGCCGCCCTCAATCGCGATTCTTCCAGGAACTCGGCCCCCGATTCCACTTCGATCACGAGAGCACTCCCGTCCTCGTCGATTTCGGCGATGGCGCCGACGAACGCCCGGGCCGAATCGCCGCCCGAACAGCCTCCGAGCAGGAACGCCGCCAGCAGAAATCCAGCCAGCAGGCAACCGCCGTACAGACACCCCCGCACCACTCTTGATTGCAACCCATTCACAGCCATATAGCTCCGTTCAAAACCGTTTAGATCTCAAAGTTCCTCTTGCCAGCAGACAGCGATCATTATTGTTTGTTTGGTTTCGCAAGCAATTTCCGAAGTCAGTTTTCTCCGTCAAGGATCAGCCGTCCGATGCCATCGTCCGTCGCCGTCAACAGGAATCGCAACCACAAACCCGCCCTCGCCTGGCTGGCCTGGTTCACGGTGGGCTGGACGCTGCTGCTGCTTTTCATGGGGGGCTTCACGACTAGCATCGGGGCCGGAATGGTATTCCTGGATTGGCCGCTGTCCGACGGCTCGCTCAACCCTCAGGGGTGGTTGAGCGACCGCGACATGTTCGCCGAGCACAGCCATCGCCTGCTCGGCGCCCAGGTCGGTCTGCTTGTCATCGCTCTGACCCTGTGGCTTCATTTCCGGGAGGCCCGCGCCTGGCTGCGCAACCTGGCCCTGGCTGCCCTGGTGCTGGTGACGCTCCAAGGGCTTCTCGGCGGGGGACGGGTGCTCTTCGACGAACTCAACATTCACTCCGAGCACAACCTGCTGGCGCAGACTCTGGCCATCATCCACGCCTGCGCGGCCCAGATCTTCGTGTGTGTGATGGTGGCCTTGGCCATCGGGGTTTCGCGTTTCTGGATCGAAGGGGGAGCCGGACTCAAGGCGCCGTTGCCCGGTTCGCTCCGTGGGTGGGGGATCGCCGCCTGCATGGCCACCTTCGTACAGTTGATCGCCGGAGCGGTGATGCGCCACCACCACGCCGGGCTGGCCATCCCTTACTTTCCGTTATCCTCTCCCGACTCACTGCTGCCGCCCGCCTGGGGGTTTCAGGTCGGCATCCATTTCGCCCACCGGGTCGGGGCCGTTCTGGTGACCGCCGTCGTGGCCGTCTTCGCCTGGAAGCTGTGGCGGGCGCGGGAGACTTCGGCCTTCCTGCGCGTGCTGACCGCCCTGCTGGTCTTGCTGCTGACGGTTCAGATCTACCTGGGGGCGTCCATCGTCTGGACCCACCGCAATCCCTATCCCACCACGCTCCACGTCATTGTCGGAGCGCTCATCCTCGCCCTCGCCTGGGCGATCACCTTTATCAGCTTTCGTTCGCCCCGGCCGGCCCGCGTCGGATCGCCGAGGGAAAACATCGCATCCGGAACGGCCGACGCCGCGGCATGATGGCCATCCGACCGCAAACGGATTCTTCGGCGAAACCCGGCGGGGCGCCCGACCGGCCTATTCCGCGCTGGACCCATGTGCTCGATCTCACCAAACCCCGTCTGAGCCTGCTTTCCGTCATCACAGTGCTGGTCGGTTACATGGCCGCCCGGCCGGCGATCGACGGAGCGACGCTCGGCCATCTGATGGTCGGCACCTCGCTCGCCGCAGGGGGCGCGGCCGCCCTGAACCAGTGGTGGGAACGCAGCACCGACGCCGGTATGCGGCGCACCCGCACGCGTCCACTGCCTGCCGGGCATCTGCGGCCGGGTTCGGCCCTGGCGGCCGGACTGCTGCTCTGCCTCGTCGGCACCGCCCAACTCGCGCTCTGGGTCAACCTCGCGGCCGCCCTTCTGCTCGCTGTGACCGTCAGCCTGTACGTGTTGGTTTACACCCCCATTAAAAAACGAACGCACTGGTGCACGGAAGTTGGCGCGGTTTCCGGCGCCTTGCCGCCGGCGATCGGCTGGGCCGCCGCGGAAGGCGGCCTCGGCCCGGGAGGTTGGATTCTGTTCGGGATACTGGCCTTCTGGCAGATGCCTCACTTTCACGCCATCGCCTGGCTCTACCGCCGCGACTACGCCGCGGTCGGTTTCCCCATGCTGGCGGTGATCGATCCGCAAGGCAAACGGGTGGGCCGGCACATGACCGCCCACGGCCTGCTGCTGCTCCTCTTCTCGCTGGGGCCGGTCGCGTTCGGATTTGCCGGTTTTTTTTACGGCGCGGCGGCCCTGATTCTGAACGGGCTGTTTCTCGGGCGTATCCTGCGCTTCAACCGCGCCGGCGCGCCCGACGACGCGGCGCGCCGGATATTTCTCGCTTCGCTGGCCTTTCTGCCGCTCCTGCTCGGCACACTGGTGATCGACATCTGGTTTTTCGCGAACTGATTCCGCCATGACCTTCACGGAATTTCTTCCCACGCTCAACGCCGCGCTCAACGGGCTCGCCACCGTTCTGTTGACCGCCGGATTCATCTGTATCAAACGCAAGAACATCGCCGCCCACCGGGGCTGCATGGTGGGGGCGTTCGGGGTCTCGCTGGTATTCCTGTTCTTTTACGTGCTGCACAAGATCCTCGTGCGCGGCGTGCACACCGCGTTTCAGGGTGAGGGTCTTTGGGCCTGGATCTATTACCCGATGCTGATTTCGCACATCATCCTGGCCATGGCGATCGTTCCGCTGGTGATCGTCACCTTTTACCACGCGCTCAAGGACAACGTCGAACGCCACCGCACGTGGGCTCGCTGGACGTTCCCGTTCTGGTACTACGTCTCGGTTACGGGCGTGCTGGTTTATTTCTTCCTGTACCACTGGTTCACGGGGTGAAGAGGGCGGGGAAATCATTCCCCGCCTCCGGACCCGTGACGCAACACTCCGCCGGCTCCCCTCAGGAAACCGCCTCGACCTTTCTTCGGCCGGCTTTCGAGGCCGGTTTCGGCGATGTCACGATATCCGGCTTTTCGGCCGTCAGGGTCTCGATCAGTTTTCTCATCGCCGGGGTCAGCACCTTACCCTTGCGGTGCAGAATGGCCAGGGGACGGGTCAGGCGCCGCGCTTCGATATCGACCACGGCCAGCGCGCCCCGGGCGACCTCCTGTTCGACCGTGGCCCGCGGCACGATCGCGACTCCGGCGTCGATTTCCACCGCTCGCTTTACCGTCTCGATGTTGTCGAACTCCATCACCGGCTCCACGTGGAGACGTTTCTCCCGGAACATCGCGTCGATTCCCTTGCGGGTGGGGATGTCGGCATCGAATCCGACAAACTTTCTCTCCGCGATCTCCTCCAGGGAGACCCGGTCGCGCCCGGCCAACGAATTCTCCGGGTGGCAGATCAGCACCAGCACGTCGTCGCGGAACGGCACGATTTCGATTCCCTTGGTCTTGACCGGATAGGCCACCAGCCCGATGTCGAAAGAATTGTGGAGGATGTCCTCGTAAACGTGGTTTGAGCGCCGGTACTCCACCCGCAGATTGACGGCGGGGTATTCCCGGAGGAATTTCTTGACGTACGGCGGCAGTTCGTGGAGGCCGATGCTGTAGATCGTGGAAAGGTTGATCGGACCGCTCACCACACTTTTCATTTCCTGGAGCTCTCCGTTCAGTGCTTCCGCGATAGCCAGAATCCGCTGGGAGGCGGCGTACAGCTTGCGGCCTTCCGGCGTCAGACGAAACTGCTTCTGACTTCGGTCCACAATCAGGATGTTGTAGTGCTTTTCCATCGCCCGGAGCTGCTGGCTCACCGCCGACTGGGTGATACCGTTCAGTTTTGCCGATTTGGAAAAGCTTTCGCTGTGAACCAGGTCGGAGAATACTTTAAGGTTTTCAATATGCATCGCGACAATAATGACATCTACTAATCAAAAATCAACAATACCAAAAGATTTTCTTATGTTAATTTCATACCCGACTTTCGCCGAACGCGCCCGGGCGCTCCTCGATCGAATCGCCGAACTTTGCGCCGAATGCGGGCGCGAACCCTCCGAGGTCAACCTCATGGCCGTCACCAAGACCCACCCGCTGGAGGCGGCGGAATACGCCTCCCGCTTCGGCCTCGCGTGTGTCGGAGAAAATCGGGTCCAGGAGGGGGTCGAGAAGATCCGGCGGGCCGACTTCCCGATTCGCTGGGAACTGATCGGCCACCTCCAGTCGAACAAGGCGGCCCTCGCCGCGAAATATTTCGCCCGAATCCAGAGCGTCGATCGTGCAAAACTGATCGCCCGGCTGGACGCCTGCCTGCGGGAGGATGAACCCGCGCTGCCCATCCTGCTCCAAGTCAACACCGGGGAAGACGAAGCGAAGTTCGGAGCGAGCGTGGCCGAAGCCCCCCGCTTGCTGGAAGCCGCCCTCGCGGCGGGGTCGCTGCGGGTGGACGGGTTGATGACGATCGCCCCGCTCGCCCGGGATCCGGAGGTCGCCCGGCGCGCCTTCGCCTGTCTCCGCGAACTCCGCGACGAACTCGCCGCACGGTTCGGGGTGGCGCTTCCGGAACTCTCGATGGGGATGACCGGAGATCTGCCGGAGGCGATCCGCGAAGGCAGCACCTGCGTGCGGGTGGGCACCGCTCTGTTCGGCGAGCGCCCAGGCTGAACCCGTGCGCCCGGTCCGGGGCATTCGGGATTGCCCCGGCATGGGATTTTGTTTCTGATAGCGCTTGTGGTGGGCAAATCCTTCAGTCCCGCGCTCGAGCGCGCCCTATTCGATCTTCTCGACGACCCGAGTCCGGTCGTGCGCAAGGCATTGCTCGAGAAATTGCGGGAGAACGAGACAACGGGAGCGGCTTTCCTCCGGACGGTAGCCGAAGGCAAAAACCGCGTGCTGGCCGATCACGCCGCACAATTCATGCGCGAGCTCAACCTGGCCAACCCGCGCGCGGAGTTTTCCGATTTCATCCGGTCTCTCAACTACGAACTCGAAACCGGCTCCCTCCTGCTCTGCCGTTCGGTATATCCCGATATCGACATCGGCCATTGTTGCGGCTTTCTCGATGAACTCGCCAAGCGGGCGACGGAGATTATGGTGCCGCCCACGCCACCCCGGGAACAGTGCCGGATCCTCAACCGGGTGCTCTTTCACGAGTACGGCTTCCGCGGCAACGCCGAAGCCTACACCG
>SLOW01000359.1 GCA_007132315.1 Opitutales bacterium | reverse complement strand
TATGTCTGCTGGCCCATCTGTTGGCGGGCACGTCCGTAGCTTTCGCCGCTGAATTTTTCGTCGACGCGAATGCCGGGGCCGGCGGCGACGGCTCGGTTGATTCGCCATTCCGCACTATCCAGGAAGCCGCCGACACGGCGCAGCCGGGCGACACGATCCGGGTTGCCCCGGGGGTGTACCGTGAACGGGTGAAACCCCCGCGGGGCGGGACCGAGGGCAGCCCGATCACCTACAGGGCCGAGGAGGGAGGCGAGGTCGTGATCACGGGGCTGGATCCCTGGAGTCCGACCTGGTCGCCCGAATCCGGAACGGTGTTTTCGGCAATTCCGGACGCGGCCCTGTTCCAGGACGACCAGTATGTCGACGGAGGAAATCCGTATCGTATTCCGACCGCCAGGACCTCGAATATGGTGGGCCGGGACGACGGCCACAGCCTGAGCCTGGGCCATGTGGTGGTGGACGGAGAGATGTGGGAGGAGATGGGCCGCAAGGCGGACATGGAGGGCCGGGCCCGTTCCTGGTGGTGCGATTTGGAGACGGGCCGGCTTTACCTTCATTTCCCGGACAACGATCCTTCCGCCCACCCGGTGGAAATCACCACCCGGCGGGGCGTGTTCCGGCCCTATCTGCGCGGATTGGGATACATCGTGGTCGATGGATTCACGATGGAATACTGCGCCAACCAGTTCCCGGATCGTTTCTGGTCGACGGACGCCAATCACCAAAGCGGTCTGATCGGAACCCGGGCGGGACATCACTGGACCATCCGCAACTGTGTGTTCAGGCGGGCCAAGAGCATCGCCATGAGCGTGGGGCGGGGGGGCGCTGTCTCCGCGGACAACGAGATCCCGAGGCAGAGCCCGCCGCCCGCGTCTCGGATCGGCCACCATCTGATCGAAAACAATGTCATCGAGTTTAACGGCTCTGGCGGAATTCAGGGGCTTGCCCATAACGGAGTGAAGCTGTTGAACAATTATTTCCACCATAACAATACCCTGGAGCACAAATCCTATGAAATGGGCGCGATCAAGTTCCATATCGCCAATGATCTTGTCATCGAAGAAAACCGGTTTGAAAAAAACGCGTGTATGGCCGTGTGGCTGGACAATACGGTCGTTCGCGCCCGGGTCTCCCGGAACCTGATTCACGGATCCAGGGGGCCGGGAATCTCCGGGGACGGAATTTTTCTTGAAATGCTGGAGGAGGGTGCCGGGAATGAAAATGTTGTCGACAACAACGTCATCATCGGGGTCCGGCGTTACGGCATCTACGCCCACGACGCGTCCCGCACCATTATCGTGAACAATCTGATCATGGACAGCGGGAAAGCGGGGCTTCACTTCAGAGATATGAGCACCCGCAAGGGGAACTGTCATGACCACCGGATCCACAACAATCTCTTTTTCCGAAACCAGAGTCCCATCCAGTTGCCCCTGGACTGGGAAGACACCGCCTTTAACAATCAATCCGATTTCAACGTGTTCTGGCCCGCCTCCGAACGATTCGCCGTGACCACGTACGGGAAGGCCGAAGCGGACCGGAACGCGATCCAGGCCGCTATCCTGAGCGCCTGGCGGGACGCCGGCGCGATTCCGCCCGACCTTGAAGGACGCGAGTGGGAAACCGCGGGAGCCGACGGCGGATACTGGACCACCCTTGACCAGTGGCGGGCGATCCGCGGGAACGACCTGAACAGCGTTTACGCCTCCGTGGCGCGGCTGGAATACGATCCCAATACGTTCACCTTGACGATTGAACTCGATCAGCCCCCCGCGCTTGCGGGCGCCCCCACCATCCCGGGGGTGGATCACGACTTTCAGGGCGATCCGATCGGCGAAAACGCCATGGCGGGACCGTTTCAGGATTTGGAGGCGGGGCTCAACACCCTTCCCCTTTGGCCCGGCTACGAGAGCGTGGTCCCGGACACCCCCCTGGAGGGCGCGTCCATCAGGCGGTGTCCGCCTTCGAGGGCTTCGACCCGCACATCCAGTCACTGGATTATCGAAACTCCTTGCATGGGGTGTTTCCTTCCCTTCAATTCAAGGGTCAGATCGTCGCCCCCAACAAGAGACTTCAGAACGGCCGCGCCTTTGGTCCCAAGAAAATTCCCGGGAACATCCGCCCCGTACAAAACTGTACGCCCTCTAAATCGGCCGATTTCGAATCGATCACCAAGCAACTCGGTTCGCAATTATGCGACGTTTGTCTGTCCGATAAGTCCGCATAACAGGCTAGCAAAAGTGCTCTTTCCACTTCCACCTGGCCCATGTAAAACTAATATTTTTTGAAATAGGTTCTCGCCCAGCAAAGCGAGCCCAGCCATTTATTGAAGCAGTGTGATATCATCATCTTGAATTGTTTGCGAAAGAAACTCCAAAAATGTCTTGCACTCCGCCTTTTGGTCGAATGGATAGGGAATCCGGTTTCGGGAACGGTGATCTGGCCGTACGGGTTCCAGTTCGAAGCGCTCCCCAACACAAAGAAATTCGTTTTCAAGGTGAATGCCTTCCGGTGCGTCGTCGAAGAATTTTGGCGAAGCGCAAACGCCCCTGGCAGCGTCACATAGCCCTCGGAGAATCCGCTGTGAAATGAGCCCTTGAATCTCTGGCAGTCGTTCTTCCCGGGCGGCCTGCATGAGTCGTTTGGCAAACAGTTCCCGGATTTCCTCATCTGAGAGTGGTGCAAATTCGCCCGTAGTCGGTGCAAAACGCCAGAAGGATTTTTCGTCCGGGAGCCAGACAAGGTTGAATTCTTCCCGCAAAACAGCAGCCCAAAACCGTTCACAGATGCCCACGATAAACTCGTTTCCATCGTTGTCGGTGCGCGTTCGGTAAGGGTCGCCGTAGTCTCGCTTTAACCGATCCAGAGTGTTGTCCGTTTCCGAACCGGGCAAACGCCATCCCGTCGGCCACACAATCTCGTTCCAATCTATTTCATGGACTACCTTTCCGTTGTCCTGGTATTCGCAGCCCTCTGGGTGAGTCCCGGCGATTGTCGCGTTGCTCGTGAGAACCTCACAGACGGTGCCGCAATCGGTTTTGACGTCCTTCCTCTTGAACGGCGGCTGTGCGGCCATTACCAGAAGCTTTGCCCCGCGTTTCCCCCAAACGGTGAACGTCTCACGAAGTTTTGGGTTGGCGCTGAGAAATTCCTCTAAGTGGGTTTGATCATCCAGGTCGAACGCGTAAATCCCTGTTCGCTCGCCAAGTAGAACGGCAATATTTCCTCTATCGAACCGGCCGGCATTCTCCGCGTTGTGAGTATCGGCGGGTGTCCAGTCTTTCCACCCATCAAGACGCGGACCTTTTTCTCCTGTATTACACGGGAGAAAAACGGAATCACCCAGGATTTTGCGGAACCGGGTAAGCCGTGAGTGGTTGGGTATGGTTTGGGTAGTACTCGATCCGTTGCTCGGGTCGGTTGCGCGATTTGAAATGTCTTCTGTTTCGCAAGGTTTTGAAATAGAGGCGTTGAACACGATTGTTTCTGGGTCAAATTCTTCCATCTCTCGGGCCTTATTAAACAGCTTGTTTTGGATTCTTTGACTCATTTGGATTGCGATCGTTCGGGCCAAACCAGCGCACGTTATTTCGCACGAACGGTCCGCGCTTCGATGAAGTCGTTGATTCCTTTCTCTGGAACGCGGATTGCCCGCGTTGAAAATCTTACCACCGGAAGCGCGTGCATTTGGATGAGCCGATAGACCGTCCTTCGGGAGAGGTTTAGCCGATCAGCTGTTTCATTGAGTGTCAGCAAACGTCCGGTACTGGATGTATTTGATATTGTTTTGCTCATGATTTCCTATCGTTGCGGGACATGGACGCTTCTCTCAACCGGTTGCATTTTTTTCGAAATTCTTAAAATGCGGTTTTATAGTGCGTTGTGACGATATGGGGATTTTTTTTGTCTGCGGGGCATCCTTTTTTCGAAAAAAATGCCGGTTCGGACAGCGAGCTGGGTCCGCTCAGTGAGAGGGCGGAAAGATCATTTTTCGAAGATGCTTCGGGCAGTTGGTGGAAAACCCGGCTTAAGAGGTACTTCCTCCTGCCTCGCGTTAACGCCCGATCCCCCGAAAGCTGAGGTCGTATTGATTTGATCGAGTCGAACAGATGGGCGTGCTCACACCCGTCCGGTCCCGTCATGTTGTCCCAGGTGGGGGACGAGGTGCGGGTGGGCCGGGAAGCGGGGAGTTCGCCGGGGTCATTTACCGGGATCATCTCCAGCTCAGGACCAAGGGGGAGGCGCGGCGGTATTTCGGGATTCGGCTGGGCGGGGAATACTGGGGAGGGAGCGAGTTGTTGTTAATGATCGAAGCATACCCCATTTCCCCGACAGGTGCCTGTTTTGCTTGAATAACGGAGCATCTTCTCAGATAAAGGTATCAAAAAACACTGAAAGCGATGTGGGAGTTTCTTTAAGATTTTCAGCGACTGATTACAGCATTTCTACAACCAGTTGTGGAATCCGAGTATAAGCCGCGCCGCATCCCTTCCGCAAAATGGCGCGAACTCATCAAGAAGGTCTGGGAAGCCGATCCGCTGCCGTGCCCGAAGTGCCGGAAAGAGATGCGCATCGTTTCTCTCATCGACGACCGCGCCGTGATCGAGCGCCTCCTGCGCCACCTCGGCCTCTGGGAGCAGGGCGTGCGGGTCTTGCCGGCAAGGGCGCCGCCTGAGGTTGCCGAATGGGTCGTCGAGCCATGCTACGATGACCCGTTCCCCGACTACGACACCGAACCGGTCATGATGTACGCGAACGGCTGATCCATCGCGACAGGTGCGGTGCGTCTCCAGACTGTGCCAGACTCGCCTTGTCGGGCCGTTTTGCCCGCCTTTTGAATGCGTTCGAAGCGCGTTTGACGTCGGACTTGACCTCGCCAGCCCGATTCGGCTACATCTCCACCATGAAAACGCTCATTCAGACCGGTTCCAGCGGGCGGGTGCCCGTCCCGCCTGAAAAGCGATTTCTTATCAATTTGACGTCCACCCCCGATTCTGGAATCTTCGCACTACTAAAGCGACATAATCAGCCAGCCCGACTCAGCGAAAGCGCCCACACACCGGAAATCGACTAAAAAGCAGTTTCCTGTCAGGAGGTGGACCACCTGAGAAATCGATGGAAACAAAATAAAAGCAGGAGGAGGTTTTGAGCATGACTACACCAGATACAGCGAGACGAACGTTTATCAAGCAAATGACTGGCACCACGGCGGGTGACGCCAGGAGGACGTTCAAGGTCGGTGTGATTGGTACCGGAGGTCGCTCTCGAGGTGCCATGGATAACCTGCGCGATAACATGCCTTTTTCACTGTTCATCGTTGCGATCGCACTTATAGCTACAACGAGCCTTGCGAAAGCAGAGCAGCAGATAGAGCAGCCGCCTCATGTGACGTTTCAGTACAGTCAAGTCACGGGCATTGGCGAGGAGCCGGGCGTGACCCGGCGAGATCCTTCCGATGTGATCCGCGTCGGTGAAACGTATTATGTTTACTACAGCAAAGTGGTGCTCAGTGATGTGCCCGGTGAATACCGGCGGTTATATCCGTCGGGTTATATCGCCACCCTCTGGTATGCCACCAGCGAAGATGTCGGCCACACATGGACCGAAGGCGGGGAGGCCTTGGGAGTGGGCGACGAGGGATCATTTGACGACTTTGCAATTTTTACACCGACGATTTTGTTTCATGACGGACGGTACTGGCTTTATTACACCGCCGTGCAAGCACCATTTGAGGACCGTCTCATCACGCAGCAACGCCTGAACGACCCCACGGCCATTGGAGTGGCTGTGGCGGACTCGCCGGATGGACCCTTCCGACGCATATCCAACGACCCCGTTGTGGTGCCAGGTACAGAGGAAGATGATTTCGACAGCTACCGTGTGGATGATGCTCGCATGTTGATCCGCGATGGGAAGGTGTGGTTGTACTACAAAGGCCGTTCGCTAATTCACGGTTCGGGTGGGCCGCGACGCACACAGATGGGCGTGGCGATCGCGGACAATCCCCAGGGGCCTTTCACAAAAGCCAACGAAGGTCGCCCCGTACAGGACTCCGGTCACGAAGTGCAAATCTGGCGATATGGCCAAGGTGTTTTATCATTGGTTTCTAACACCGGTCCCAACGGACGCACACTTCAGTACGCCCCCGACGGCTTGGGATTTGAGGTCTTGGTGAGGAATCTTGAACGTCAACCCGCTGCGCCCGGTCTGTATCGTCCAGAGTTGACTGACCCCACTGCCGCCATCGATCTGCAAAACGCATGGGGCATCAGTATGGGTCGCCGTAGTAGCGATGTTTTTCTACAACGTTTTGAAATGGAAATCCCGGAACAACTTTTGCCATCTATTGAATAAAGCGAAGATCAATGTTAGGAGTCCGAGAACGAACAAAGTAAGCAGTGTCGATTACCCAAAATGGCTCGCTGCACCACTCAACCCCGAGATTGCCCATCCCCTTCCGCCCAAGTATAACTGTCGGGTCCGTAGCTAGAGCCTGTCCCAAAGACGGAAGTTGTTTAATAGCAAAATCTTACTATAAATAAAATGGACCGAAACGCAGGGTTTTTCCTGGCTTCGGCCCAAAAAAGGGTTCTATAACTTTTGTGTGAAAAAACATACGAGCCCTTCAAAGCCGGATATTGCTATCCAATCCTGGCTGCGTCCAGCGTTA
>SLOW01000324.1 GCA_007132315.1 Opitutales bacterium | reverse complement strand
GGCGGACACGATGAAGCCCGGGCCTGGCTTCGCCAACCCGCCCGGGCACTCGGCGGAGCCGTTCCTCTCGCTTTCGCGGAAACCGAAGCCGGTGCGCGGGAGGTCGAGAACGTCCTCGGACGAATCGAGTACGGAGTGTACGCGTGACCGTCACGATTTGGCGCCTGGTCAAAGCCCGACACGCGGGCCGAGCCATCGACGGTGAAGGCGCCCGGCGGTACGGCGGCCGCTGGAACTCCCCCGGTACCCGAATGGTGTACGCCTCCGAGAGCCGCGCCCTCGCCGCCCTCGAGCTCTTGGTCTACGTCCCGGTGAATCTCCCGTCGCAACCCTTCCGGTTCTTCAGCATTAGCACCCCGAGCCAGCTGGTTCGTTCGCTCACTCCCGCCACCCTCCCCTCCGATTGGACCGCCCCTCTGATCTCACCGGAACCCAGGAACTGGGCGACGAATGGATCCGCTCCGGTCGGAGCCCCGTGCTCCGCGTACCCAGCGCCATTATACCGGGCGAAAGCAATTACCTCATCAACCCCACCCACCCGGACTTCGAAAAACTCGCGATCGCGCAACCGGAGCCGTTCTCGTTTGACTCGAGAATCGCCCGGAAAGCGTAAACCCTGATGTTGCAAAAATCGCAGAAGTTCGGCTGGCAAGGCGGACCCAAAACCGGCGCAGGGATAGTATGGAGTACGTGAGCGAGCCGGTTGCAGGGCCAACGCCGCCACGGCGGGCTTGTGCGATTTAGTGTTCTGGCAAACCCCATTTATTGTGAGGCTTTGAAAATTGCCAAAAATTTTCAAAACCTTTGGGAAAAGCATCTTATATGCCGTTTGCCAGAACACGTTTGCAACGTTAGGGTAAATTCCCGGTTCGCCCCTCTCTGGATCTGATTCCTTAATTTGCCGTCACGCCGCTCGAGGATGGCGATGTTCCACCCCGCCACAGTGGTGCCTATGATCGACCGTACCGCGTCGATGCTTTCGGATTCCATTTCGTCGAGCCAGGGCTCGAACGACTCCGCGATCCGTCATTTCACCTTCGTTCCGCACCAGAAAACCGACGAAAGTCCTAAACCGGAAACGATATTGTCATTGAATCAAATTATTCAAGGCACACTTTTTTCTTCGTGGCGACCGAGTTCACCTCGGGAGATGCCATGGAATTCGGTTCTCCGGGTGTGAAGCCCGTCGCCACAGAAACAGGTTTGGCTTCCGGTCTTAGGCTTCACCTCACTATGGCTTTTTTCATCAATGCTGGAGATCCTCCTTCGACGGAAGTCGCGTCCGGAACATGGGCGATCGAGCACCCGTTTCGGCTTGCCGGGTTGGCGATGGAAGAACGGCGGGTAACGGTTGCTACGGGCGGCCCGCGATGACTCGCCTCTTCGGCAGAATGGTTCGCGACAAGGCCGCCTTTCGCGGCGTAAATCCACTCCCACCCGGCAAAATTCTTGCCCGCCGGCATTGGGGGGTCCCATACTCGAAATCCATGCCGAAAAAGCCCAATCTCGTTTACCGGTTTCAAGTCGTTCTTCTTGGGATCGATCCGCCCGTGTGGCGACGAATCGAGGTGCCCGCGTCGTATTCGTTCTGGGATCTCCATGTCGCGATCCAGGATGCGATGGGGTGGCTGGACTGCCACCTGCATGTGTTCAAAATCAAGCCCAAACACAAGAGCGAACCGGTGCAGATCGGCATTCCCGACGAGGAGTTCGGGGCGGAAATCGCAGCCGGCTGGGACACGCCGATTGCCACGTATATCATCGAAGTCGGCCAGGCGGCCGAGTACGAGTACGACTTCGGCGACGGCTGGCTCCACGGCATCCTCTTCGAAGGGATTCTATTGGCCGAAGACGGCGTGAAGTACCCGCGGTGCCTGGAGGGCGAGCGGGCTTGCCCACCGGAGGATTGCGGCGGGGTGGGCGGCTACCTCGACCTGCTCGAAACGCTCGCCGACCCGAACTCCGAGGAGCATGAGGACATGGTGGACTGGTTGAAAAATCATCACAAATCCTACCATCCCTTTGACCCCGACCAGTTCGATCCCGCGCAGGTCGAATTCTGGAACCCGAAAAAGCGTTTCAAAATGGCGTTCGGACAGTAGGGTCGATCACCGCAAGGAGTTGACGAAGCATTCCTCATAAGCCGTCTCTTCGACTTCCTCGCGTGAGAACCGGCCGGTGACCGACTCCGTGTCCGAGAGGAGGTCACGGCGCACCAAGGTGTTGTCTCCTCTCCTGCGACAGACATGCGCCGGCCAGGAGCCTCGTTCGAGGGATTGACAAATACCGCTTCTATACCTATTTAAGCTGTATGAAATACACCATGAATCTGGATGCGGATTTGCTGGACCGGGTGGTCGCCGTGACCGGGGCGCGGACCAAGACGGAGGCGGTCACCACCGCGCTGCGTGAAATGGACCGGCGGGGCCGATTGATCGAACGGCTCCGCGAAGGTCTGGGCGCTTCCGAATCCGAACTCCGCAACCTCTTCGATCCAAAATCGGACCCGGCGGTCCTCCGGGTCGCCGAGGAGAGGCAGCCCTACGATACTCGCAAGTCATGAGCCGGCCCGTCTTGGTGGACAGCTCGTGGTATGTTTCCCGTTGCCGGGGTGGCCGCGACCCGTTGCTCGAACTGGCGTTGTTTGCCGAGACACGAGACATCGCAACCTGCGGCCTCGTCTGCGCCGAAGTCGGCCGGGGCGTTCGGGAACCCCGTTTCCTCGCCCGTTTCCGCAAAGCCTGGTCCGAAATGTTGTACATCCCTTCCACAGGGGAACGCTGGAACGCCACACTTGATATCGCCTGGTCGCTCGACCGGAAGGGTCACGTATTACCCATCAAAGACGTGCATATCGCCGCTTGCGCCCTTCACATTGGCGCCGCCGTCCTGACCACAGACGCCCATTTTCAAAAAATCCCGGGACTGGTGACCGTCGAGCGGCTTGTGTAGCCAGGCGTTTTTCGAAACGATTTTCACCAGCGAAGCGTTCCGTTCACCGAAGGGATGTGCTCTGAACCGGATTCTTTCGGCTGCAATCCTGCGGATTCGGTAACGGCATTCCTCCCTTCATCTGTGTCGGTCCGCGTAACTCTGTGGGAGAAATCCCAAACCCTAAAAACTTGCAACGTTAACGTCGGTTTCGAGGAGCAAGCCGTTCCGACAGCACACCGGCGCGCTCCGCAAAGAGGCGCTCCAGGCGGCTGCGCAAGGAAGGGGTTGCCGCGGTGTCATTCAGGCGAACGGCGGCGGCCACGAGCAGTTTGATCAGGCCGTGATAGTCGTCGAGAGCGATCACCTCGGGCTCGATGGCGCCGGTCGATTCGTTCATGTTGTGATAGTTCCCCAAAGGCAGGCAAAGGCAGGTCGCGGTGTACCCCAGCTCGACAAAGGCCCCCGCCTCGCACACGCCCCCGGGCATCAGCTTGCGCTGCCAGCGAAAGCTCTTGTCACGCCTGGCCAGGGTCTCGGCAATGCCGCCCAGGGCGTAGGTCAAGCGGTGATCGAAAACCGTCGCCCGGTCACCGACGCGCACGATCGGTCCGGCGCCGATCGGCGAGTCGGGAAAGCTCTTGCTGTTCTCCAGCGCAATGATCCGCGCCGTCTTCGGAATGAAGCCCGCCCGGCAGGCGCCCAGCGCACCGATAAACCCGATCTCTTCGGCACGGGTGAACAGAAGCCGTACATCCGCGGGCCGTTTCAGTCGCTTCCGGCCAAGGAGGTCAAACGCCGCCAGCGCCGCCGCCACACCCGCCAGATCGTCGCAGGCGGGAGCATGCAGCCGTCCCTGCCTTACCTTCGGCCCTGGCAGGTCCCAGGTCATGATGTCCCCGGACGCCGCCCTCGGCTCCCGCTCCAAGGCGACCGTTACTTCCGGAAAGCGTCGTTTCGCCGTACGCGGCCGGAATGCGGTGATGCGCCCCGGGCAGGTTTCTCCGCTTTGCGCGTGCAGCCGCACACAGGCGTCCGGAAAATAGGCATCCCGCACCCCGCCCCGGAACTCCGCGCGGAGCGTCCGGCCGGCGACCTCCCGAACCACAAACGCCGGATGATCCATGTGCGCCTCGATAAGGATCGGGCGCCCGTGTTTGGGCCCGGACCGGCTCAACATCAGATTGCCGTAGCGGTCGCGTCGCAACCGCACGGCGGGCCGCAACGCCGCCCAACGCTCGATCCATGCGACCACCCGTTCCTCGCACCCGGCCGCAACCGGCAGGCCGGTCAACTCGAGCAGGATCCTTTCGGCTTTTCCCTCGGGCATAACGTCAGCCTTTGTTCACGGATCGATGCGGTCTGTCAAACGTCCCGCGAACGCCGATCCGCTTTCGTTTGCCCTACCCGAGCCCGAGTCCTTCTTGACACGAAACGCAACAGGTAACATGTTACCTGTTATGGCTACCGGAAACTCTTCCAAGAAAATGCGTCAATACCGCGAGCGATTGCGAAACCAAGGACTGCGTCCGGTGCAGATCTGGGTTCCCGACTGCAATGCCCCGAATTTCCAGGAATCGATCCGGCAACAGATTCGGCGACTCGATGCCGCCGACGAGAGTGAGGCCCTGGACTTCATCGACAGGGTTGCGGAAAGCGGGTCCGAACCATGAAACGCGGAGATATCGTCTCTGTGGCGGCACCGGGCGACTACGCCAAGCCGCGCCCGGCGGTGATAATCCAGGCTGACGCGCTCACGCAGGGCGGTCTCGGGAGCATCATACTTTGCCTGATGACCACCCACCTCGTCGAGGCCCCGACGTTTCGCATCCCGGTCCAGGCCGACGACAGGACCGGCCTGAAGTCCCCTTCGCAGATCATGGTGGATAAACTCCTGAGGGTCCCGCTCGACCGGGTGGGCAACGTCATGGGCCGCCTCGACGACGAATTCCTGTTGCGGCTCAACCGCACGTTGGCTTTCGTAGTGGGATTGGGCCAGTAGGCGAAAGACCAGCTGGAGCCAGCATTTGGAGTCCTTAATTTAGAAGATAACGACCCCTTCATACGGCTCTTCGTCCGGAACGAGGGCGTTGGGTCTAGCGCAAGCCGAATAAACCTTCGTCTTGTGGATCGTCCTGTTTCAGCTCGTTTTTCTCCAGAATTGTGGCGAGGGGGTCGGGTGCGTTGAGGATTTCTTCGGGCAAGGACCATAGGCTTCGCAGGGACCGGCGACGCCGGGAGGTTTCATCAGCAGGTTCCGGCTCCGGTTCTCGAGTGAGGTGTTCGTGCCACATTTTGACATCGCGGTAGAGGCGGGAATATCGATGCTTCCATTGCGCGGCCTCGCGCTGGCTCTCATCCAACCACCCAATAAGGTCAAGCCGGTCCACCGAGGCCAGTCGGGCTTCCGCTGTCGACCGATCCTGTTCCACTCCGGCGAGAATGGAATTCCAGATGATCAGGTAGACGGGTGAATCGCTCCGGCGATCGGCCTCGACACAATTCCGGCAAAAGAGTTCTTCCCGAACGATTCCCGTCAACACAGGGCTGAACTTTAATAGCGAACCGACACGGAATTCGCTCATGGTTTGCCCGAATTCTTTGGTTTGCAGTTCAGTGGAATCCGCACCGCAGGCGGGGCAGATGAGGGGTGTTTTCAGGTGGATGGTATCAAACAAGCCCATGGTTTTTTATCCTGGTTCGGTGGTTCAGCTCTTTGGTGTTGAACGTGCCGGTTTCTTCGTCCCGGTCTTTTGCGCTCCGGTCCTCCGGGATTTTTTCCGGCTGCCGGTCACCGGGGCGCCGTAGGGCGCCGCGGGTTCGCGAACCAGCACATCGGCCGGGATTTCCAAGTTCTTGTGGAGCGTACGAATCATGGAAAGGCTCAGCGGGCGCTTCCGGTTCATGACTTCGGAGACTTTGCTTTTATTCGAAATATATTGAGCCAGGTCCTTTTGCTTAAGCCCCATTTGGTCCATCCGAAACCGAATGGCCTCAATCGGATCCGGGTGATCCATGGGATGGTGCTTCCGCTCATACTCCGCCACCAGGAGCGACCAGAGTTCCAGCTCATCCTCGTCAGGCGAACCCGGAGCGGCCTCCATCAATTCCTCCACCCGCCCGAGCGCGGCCTCGTATTCTTCCTCGTTCTTTAAAATTTTTGGTTTCATGAGCGTTTAAATCGTAAGAGCATCGATCTTATCGTATTCCGCGTGGGTTCCGATGAAACGAACGAAGACGATGCTCCGATTGTAGTGAATTTTCACGATAAGCCGGTACTGGTTGCCCTTGATGTTAAAAACGACCCGGTTGCCAGGAAGGATATCGGCGGAGGGATAGCGCTTCTTGATGTCGTTCAGTTCCTGCCAGTCGGCCTCAACCGCCTCCTTGTACCAAGCCTTAAGTGATTGTTCCACATCTGCATGGGTTTTCCAGAACTGCTGCAACGCCTTGACTGCAATGACTCTCATTCCAACCTGCCTGTAAACGTGTTCCAATGCAAGCGAAAAGTTCCCTTTTTGGGAACACCGATCCGCTTTTGGGGTATGCTTTTCCGAATGCTGTTCATGCGACTGCTTCCTGAGCGAAGTCGTAGTCCGGCAAACCGGTCAAGCTTCAACTAAGGTTAGGCCGGTCCCGTAAAACCGACGCAGGGTTTCGGATTCGCTGAGAATTTCTCACAGAGGTATCCAGCACACAAAGCAATCCTCCGTGCCTTCGCTGCCTTAGTGGGATTGTTCCTTCCCTAACGTCGCAAACATCTGTTCGGGATTC
>SLOW01000223.1 GCA_007132315.1 Opitutales bacterium | reverse complement strand
TCGCGCTTGAGCCAGACCTGATTGCCCAGGCGTTCGGACAGGGCCGGCGCGGCCTCCAGCGGGGTTTCGATGGCCACGTCGTAAACCCGCGCATCCAGAATTTTTCTGATGTACCGTTCCTGGGTCGCTCGCTCCACCATGAACGGATGCGGTCAGAAGTTCGCGCTCAAGTCAAGAGGGAGGGTTTGAGAATGAGCGCCGTTAATCTCAGTTTTGTATAAAAGAAAGCATTCGTCTTTACATGAAGGAAATCATTACTGCAAGACGCGACGCGACCGGCTGTATCCGGACTCGAATGGAGTGGTTGGGCGGATTCGTTTGACAGCTGATCCGGATTGATTGCTAGGGTGGCGTTTCAGAAATAATTACTGGGAACAATGACGAAGTGGAACGAGATGCCTCGCGATGAGCGTTTTTATGAGCGATTGTTGGACGAGACCCCCGCTTTGATTTGTACGTTTCTGGCGGACAGTACGTTGACTTTTGTCAATCGCGCCTATTGTGAGTGTTTCGGCCGGGATGCCGACGATTTGGTGGGTCGCCGTTTTCTGGATCTGATCCCGGACCTGGATCAGCGCCAGGCGGCGAGGGAACAGTTCCTTTCCCTCACTCCTGATCGTCCGAGCGTCAGTTACGAGCACCTGGTGGTGAACAAGGACGGCCGGGAGCGTTGGCAGCGCTGGACCGACCGGGTCTATTTCGACGACGACGGCAATGTGGAGTATTATCAGGCGTTGGGCCAGGACATCACCGAGCGCCGGTTGATGGAGGATAAGCTGCACGCCCGCCAGAGGTTGCTGCATATCGCCGGACGCATGGCCGATATCGGCGGTTGGGAGTGGTCGGCCGAGCTGGGGCGGTTTTACTGGTCGAACGAGGTTTGCGCGATTTACGACGTGCCGCCGGGCACGGAACCGGGCTTGGACGAAGCGCTCAGTTTCGTGGCCCCCGGGTGGCGGAACCGCGCCCGGCTCGTTTTCATTCGATGTACCGGCGAAGGCGTGCCGTTCGATGAGGAAATGCGCATCATGACGGCTCGCGGTGACGACGTGTGGGTGAGGGCCATCGGCCAGCCGGTTCGCGACGGTACCGGATCGATCGTCCGGGTGCAAGGCGCGGTTCAGAACATCGCGAAAAAGAAGGAAGCCGACGAGCAGGTGCGACGCCTGGCGGTGCGCCTTAAGGACACGCTGGAATCGATCGCCGACGGTTTTGTCACCCTCGACCGCGGAGGACGCTTCACCTTCATCAACCAGAGGGCGGGCAAGTATTTTCAGAAGCCGCGGTCGGAACTGATCGGGACTTCCTCCTGGCTCGAGTTTTTCGACTTGGTGGGGGAAGGCTTTGAGCCTCAATGCCGCCGTGCCGCCATTGAGGCGATATCAACCGGGTTCGACGTTTACGCCCCCCGGCTGGAATCCTGGCTTGGTATTCGGATACATCCGACCGAAGAGGGGATTGCCGTGGGCATTCAAGATATCACGAGACAGAAGCGTCTGACCGCGGAACTGCAGGAATCCCGCGAACGTTATCGACGCCTGCACGAGGGGATTCGCGACGTGGTGTTCCGCCTTTCGCGGGCCGGTACACTGAACACCTTGAACAGTGCCTTCGATCGGCTGACGGGCTGGTCCCGGAAGCATTGGGTCGGGAAGCGTTTCACGGAGTTGGTTCACGTTGAGGACGTCGAGAAGGTACGGGAGATGTTGGCGTGCGGTCTGAATGGCGATGAGGTTCCCGATTTCGAAGTGAGAATGATCGCGGCGGAGGAAACGGAAATCCCCGTCGAATTGACCGTGACTCCCGAAATCGTGAACGACGCCGTGGTCGGCCTGATGGGAATCGCACACGACATTCGCGCGCGGTGTCGCTTGGAGGAGCGGATCCGCCAAATGCAGAAACTCGATTCCATCGGGCGGCTGGTGGGCGGGATCGCCCACGATTTCAACAATTTCCTCATGGTTATGCAGGGATATGTGGCCATGTTGGCCGACGAGCCCGGCATGTCCTCCGAAGCGTTGAAAACGCTGTTCGAACTCGACCGCACCGTCGAGCGGGGTTCCATGCTGACCCGCCAGTTGCTGCTCTTTAGTCGCAAGCAGGTGATGCATATCGGGCCGATGAATCTTGACGAGACCATCGAGAGCACGTCCAGGATGTTCCGCCGCATTTTGGGTGAGGATATTCATCTCGATCTGCGTTGCGGCACCGGAAACATCAACATCCGCGGCGACCTCGATATGGTTGAGCAGGTCTTGATGAACCTGGTGGTCAACGCCCGCGACGCCATGCCCGACGGAGGCAGTCTGGTTCTGGAAACCCGAATGGTGGACGTCGGTGCCGAGGCTCGGGTCAGGAATCCGGAAGCGCGCGAGGGGCGCTTTGTTCGTCTCCGGGTTGCGGATACCGGGATCGGCATGGACCAACACACCCCGATGAACATTTACAAACCGTTCTTCACGACCAAGGAGGGCGGCGACGGGACGGGGTTGGGGCTTCCCACCGTGTATGGTATTTTGCGCCAGCACGGCGGATGGATCGAGGCCGATAGCCAGGTCAACGGGGGATCGGAGTTTCAGGTCTATCTTCCGGTCTGTGAGGATAGCGTCGATACGGAGATCGCGCTCAACGCACAGGGCACCGAACTCGCCGGCCACGGCGAGTGTATTCTCCTGGTGGAAGACGATGCGAGCGTGCGGAACATGCTGGGGGAATCTCTGGAATCGATGGGCTACCAGGTCATTCTCGCCGATTGCGGTCCCCGTGCCGTCCAGGAGTGGAATTCACGGCGGGGTGAGATCGACCTGTTGATAACGGACGTTGTCATGCCGGGCGGGATGACCGGCTGGCAATTGACGTCGAAGCTCCTCAAAGACAAACCCTCGCTCAAGGCCGTGGTGATCAGCGGTTACAGTTTCCAGGACACCGTGGAGAGCTGGGCGGTGGACCGGGGAATCCCGTTCATTCGGAAGCCGTGCAGTCCCAGGCAAATGGCCCGGACGATCCGGGAGTGCCTGGGTGGCTGAGGGGAGCGAATGAGGTTGACCGTCCCCGCCGTTCGTGTGATAAGGAACTGCGTTGGTGGGGATTAGGAAGAATTCTCTTCCGCCTTTGGATGTGCTCGGACGCGAGCGCGTTCCTTGGCGTCTGTCCCTTTGGAAGAAAAAGAAGTGGAACGATGAAGAAGGATCTCATTCGGGAAGGCGACCCCTTGGCAGCGCGAAAGCGCCTCTCTGAGCTCCTTAACGTTGTCAGCGCGGCCGAACGTGAAATCCGCGAACTAGTGAGCGCGCATCCCGGCGCGTTTGATCACTTCTCACCGTGTGAATCCGGATTGAAAGAGGACGAATCCACATGGCGGTTGACTTTGGACCTTCGGGAGAGGGTCAAGGAATTGCGGACATTGTATCGGGTGGCCGAGTCGCTTCGGAAACCGGAGGCTTCCCTGCCCGAGGTATTGGCCGCCGTGGCTGGGATCATTCCGGGAGGTTTCTTGCGCCCCGGGGTGACCGGTGCCACCATCTTCTATGACGACCGAACTTACGTGAGCCCGGGTTTCCGCGAGGCCGGACCGGAGTTGCGTGAGAAACTGATGGTGCGGGGTGTCTGGCGCGGCGAGATACGGGTCGTGTATGGAGGCGAGATGGCCGGAGCGGAGACGAGTCCGTTTCTCAAGGAAGAGGCCGCTCTCTTGAAATCGCTGGCCGACCTGCTGTGTTCCTACCTGACCCGGGTCGAAGCGGAGGCGTCCCTGATGCACAGCGAGCGGAACTTTCGGCTCCTCGCCGAATCGATGCCCTTGATGGTTTGGACGGCGAAACCGGATGGAGCGGTGGATTTCGCCAGCCGGGCCATGCATCATTACACGGGTTTGTCGCCGCAAGCGGATCCCGGAGAACACTGGCAGCGGGTGTTGCACCCGGACGATTTACAACCCTGTCTCGACGTTTGGGGCGCTGCGGTCGCCGCGGAGCGGGAGTACGTTACCGAATTCCGGATTTGGCGGGCCGCCGACCGCACCTTTCGCTGGCACCATGTGCGGGCGGTTCCGGGGCGCGATCCGAATGGTCGCGTTTTCAAGTGGTTTGGGACCGCGATCGATATCCACGATTTCAAGGAAACGGAACGGAAGGCCCGCGAAATGGCGGCCCGTCTGACGGCCACCCTCGAAAGCATCGCCGACGGGTTCCTTTCGTTGGACCGGGAATACCGGTTCACCTTTCTCAATGCTCCGGCGGCGCGCATGCTGGCCGTTGATCCCAAGGATTCGCTCGGTTGTTCGCCCGACGCCCGCATCGCGCCGGAACTGGCGCGGCCGCTCTTGGACAATGCGAGCGAAGCACTCAAAGGAATGAGTCCCGTCGAGTTCGAGGTGCGTCTGGCGGAGGGTGGGTTGGCGTACGCGTTTCGCTGCTATCCGTACGGGCAGGGTGTCACCGTTTATCTTCGCGACGTCACGGAAAAGCGCGCATTGGAGGACCGGTTGTTGCGCAGTCAGAGGATGGAAAGCCTTGGCACCCTGGCCGGAGGCATCGCGCACGACCTCAACAATCTCCTGACCCCGGTTCTGATGGGGACCGAATTGCTGGAGGAATCCGTTTCGGATGATTCCCTGCTTCCGGTGATCCGGCAGATAGAAAACAGCGCCCGTCGCGGCTCCAGTCTGGTGCGGCAGGTGTTGACGTTTTCACGAGGTACCTCCGGAGAGCGGCGAACCCTCGCCGTGAGCGATCTGGTCGCTGAAGTCGAGGCATTGGTGCGAACCGCTTTCCCGAAGGACATTTCCTTTCTCTGCCGGGTGCACAAGGGGCTGGAGCTGGTCGGCGATCCGACGCAGATGAACCAGGTCCTCGTCAACCTCGCGGTCAATGCGCGGGATGCCATGCCCGGCGGGGGGACGCTCGAATTGATCGCGGGCCGCAGTCACCTTTCGGCTGAAGAGGCGGAGCGTTACGATGGCGTCGCGCCGGGGGATTACATCCGGAATTGAGATGATTGACAGCGGGATTGGCATTTTGTCCGAATCGCTCGATCGGGTTTTTGAACCCTTTTACACCACCAAACCGCAGGGCGAGGGGACCGGTCTCGGCCTGTCCACGTCGATAGGCATCGTGCGCAGTCACGGCGGTTTCATGGACGTGTACAGCGAGCGCGGTGGAGGGACGACCTTCAAGGTCTTCCTGCCGGATGCGAGTCGTATTCCCGTGCCGATTGATTGACCGGGTTTTCTTGGGCGTGGATGGTGTGCGTCGCCTGTAAGGCCGACCCGAAACGCGTCACTTTTTTTTCGATTTTCAACCGGACTTGGGCAGACTGGCCGGGTTGACCCATGGGAATCGAACGCCATTTTCTTTCGCCGACTACTCCTTTGCCAAGCGCCGCGGCGCGATTCCTGGCCGGTGAGTGGAGCGGCGGGCACCTCGACCTGGGCCGGGAACTGGCGGTGGTGCCGACGCGTCAGGCCGGGCGGCGATTGCGTGAGGCATTGGCGGTCCTGGCGTCTTCGCGGAACGCGGCGGTTTTTCCCCCGCGGGTGGTGACACCGGAATCCCTGCTCACCCAAGGCGCCGAGGAGGGACGAATCGCCACCGCGATGGACACACGGCTGGCCTGGGCGGAGGTCTTGCTCGGCATCGACTTTGAGCGGTTTCCGCATTTGTTTCCGTCCCCTCCGGCGCGAAGGGATTTTAACTGGGCCCTGGGCACGGCGACCGAACTGGCTCGGGTCAAACGCCTGCTGGCGGAAGGTGGCTTGTGTATGCGGGATGTTGCCGGAGGCCGCCAATCCGGGTTCCCGGAAGGGGCGCGGTGGCGCGAACTGGCGGAGCTCGAACGTCTCTATCGGGAGACGATGAGCCGCAAGGGCCGATCCGATCCCGAGGAGGCCAAAATCGAACGGGCACGGCGGTCCGAACTTCCGGACGCGGTCGAGCGGGTCACGCTTCTCGGAGCGCCCGATCCACCGCCGCTGGCGATGGTCGCGTTGGAACGTTTCAGCGAGCGGGTTCAAGTCCGGGTGGCGGTGTATGCGGAGTCTGGTGATGCGGGAAATTTTGACGCATGGGGTCGGCCGCTGACACATGTCTGGAGTGAACGGGTGATCGAGTTGACCGGCGACGTGTTTCACGTTCGTTCCGATCCGCCCGACCAGGCCGACCGCGCGGCGGAACTCCTGGCCGGCTTCGAACGGGCGGAGCGGGTCGGAGCGGTGGGCGCGGCGGATGCCGCGGTGATTCCTTTTCTGGAGCGTGCGCTGCCCGCACGTTGTGGCAGACCGGCCTATAATCCCGATGGCAGACCGGCGGGCGCCGAAGAACTGGCCGGAACCCTCGGGGTGCTGCGCGACTTGATGCGTGCGCCCGAGTTCGATCTGTGCGGCGAATTGCTGCGTTGCCCCGTTTTTTTTCGCCACCTGGAGCGCCGGAGCGGCTTCCCGCCCGTGGAGCGGCTCCTGCGGGAATGGGATGCTTTCGCCGTCGAGTGCCTCCCGGGCGACCTTCAAGACGCCCTGACCCTCGCGCGGGAACGGGGGGACGAACGGATGGTCGTGGGACGCGTGTTGGAGGCGATTCGGTCGTTGCTGGGCGAATTGCGGGACGCCCCGTTGTACGATACCTTGCCCGTCGTGCTCCGTGAGATTCACCAGGGAAGCGCCTTCGATGAAGGCCGTGAGGCCGATCGCCGTTATCTCGCCACAGCCGGTGAAGTCATGCTGTTGCTGGAGGACTTGCGTGACTCGCCGTTTGCCGGCCGCCTGACCGGAGGCGCGGACGGTCTGCATCTCCTCCTCGCTCTGTTGGCGGAACGGCGCATCGAGGAGGACCGGCCATCCGATGCGATCGATGTGCTGGGATGGCTCGAATTACTCTGGGAGGACGCGCCGTACCTCGTCCTCACAGGAATGAACGAGGGGGTGGTGCCGGAGACCCTCACCGGCGACGCGTTCCTGCCGGAGTCGCTGCGGCGCGAACTCGGTCTCAAACACAACACGGCCCGCTTTTCCCGCGATGCGTACATGATGGAAACCCTGGTGCGATCCCGCCGGGACGGGGGACGGACCGAGGTGGTGTTCGGCCGCTGGAGTGACGTTGGCGAACCGATGCGACCTTCCCGATTGTTACTGCGAACGCGGGACAATGATCTGCCGGATCGGGTCGAGCGCCTGTTCGCCGAACCGCCGCCGCCTGTGATCAAACCGGCCTGGAGCAGCCCCTGGCGTTTCACACCCCGTGCGGAAGAGCCGTTGGCGGGAATCAGCGTCACCCAGTTCGGCCGCTATCTACGTTGCCCGTTCCGGTTTTATCTTTCCGACGTTCTCCGCATGGATGCCTTCGATACGGCCAAGGCGGAGATGGATGACGGAGAATTCGGAAGTCTCTGTCACGCGGTTCTGGAGGCGTTCGCCAACGAGACGGAGGTTCGGGACAGCCGGGACGCCGATGAGATCCGGCGCTTCTTTTCCGAAACCCTGGATACGCTGTTCCGGAGGCGATACGGTCCGAACCCGTCGGCCCCGCTTGAAATCCAGATGGAGGCGGCCGCGGCCCGGCTCGAACGGCTGGCCGAAATTCAGGCCGGTGAAAGGCGGCTAGGTTGGCGAATCGAATCCGGCGAATGGCGGTTTCCGGGAGGCGACAGCCTGACCCTCGGGGGAATTCCATTGCGAGGTGTCGTTGACCGGATCGAGCGCAATGAGGACAGCGGCGCGTATCGAATTGTCGATTACAAGACGAGTGATCGGAACCGGATTCCGGAGGAGGACCATATTGTGCCGCTGAAACGGGACGAATCGTCGGAGGATTTTCCGGATTACGCGGTCTTCGAACGTGAGGGAAAGGCGTATCGCTGGATAGGACTCCAGTTGCCGCTGTACCGCTGGGCCTTGCGTGATCGCTGCGGGGAGGACGTCGCCTGCGCCTATTTCAACCTGCCCAGGGCGGTCACCGAAACCGGCGTTTACCCGTGGGAGGACCAATCCCGCGAACTGCAAATGGCGGCCTTGCGCTGTGCCGCGGGTGTGGTCGAGAGCATCCGGGCGGGACGGTTCTGGCCGCCTTCGGAGAAGGTTTCCTATGACGCGTTCGAAGGACTTTTCTTCGGCGATCCGTGGGATTTGGTCGATCCTCGTGTTTTGCGCGGGAAAGGAGAACCGAAATGAATGATCGCCAAGCGAACGAAACCGTGCCCAACGAGATGATACTGGCATCCGCCGGTTCAGGGAAGACGTATCGCCTGACCAGCCGCTACATTCGGCTCATGGCGCTGGGCGCGGACCCGGAGCGAATCATCGCGCTGACCTTCACGCGGAAGGCCGCGGGGGAGTTTTTAGACGAGATTCTCGGTAAACTGGCCCGCGCCGCCCGGGACGAAAACGCCGCGGCGGATTTGGCCGAGGCGATCGGGATGCCGAACGTTGGCCGGGACGAATTTCTGGCCTTTTTGTCCCGATTGGTCGAGCGGATGCCCCAGCTCGAACTCGGAACGCTGGACGGCTTTTTTTTCCGGATCGTGCGCGGTTTTCCGTTTGAACTCGGGTTGAGCGCGCCGCCCGAGATCCTGGACGAGAACAGTATGAGGTCGGAAAAACGCCGCGTGTTTCGCCGGGTTTTCCGCCAGGCCGGACAAGGCGGCCGGGCGCGGAGAGAGTTTGTCGAGGCGTTCAAACAGGCGACCTGGGGGGTTCAGGAAAAACGGCTGGCGGCGCGGCTGGACGAATTCATCGAACGCTACCACGAGGTGTTTTTGGCCGTCCCCGACGGTGAGTTCTGGGGCAATCCGCGCCGGATTTGGCCGGAAGGATCGGTATGGCTCGTTGACGACACGGATCCCCGCGAAAGCCTCGAAACGCTCGACCGGGCTTTTTCCTGTAAGGAGCTGACCGACGCCCAGCGCAGAACGTGGGAACGTTTCGTGTGCGAGGTTGGGGACTGGCGTCCGGGTTCTCCGTGGTCCGACGGCATGAAACGGCCATTGGGCAACGCGCTCAGGATCTGGTCCGATTTGGAAACGGGCCGCGCCAAGTGGACGATCGGCGGGAAGAAGCTCGAATTGTCGGGCGACGAGTGCCTTCGTCTCAAACGCCTGGTACAGGCTTTGTGCGGGGCGGAGGTGGAAAAAAAACTCCAGGTGACAAGGGGGCTGTACGAAATCCTGCGCGGGTACGAGGCCCTGTACGCGGACCTGGTGCGAGGCGGCGGCCGTCTGACCTTCAGCGATATTCTGGTTCTCCTTTCGGCCCCCGGCTCCGAACGTCCCCGCCTGACCCAAGATGCGGCCGACGGTCGCCTGATGGTCAACTACCGTTTGGACGGGCGTTACGATCACTGGCTGCTCGACGAGTTTCAGGATACAAGCTACGTTCAGTGGCGGGCGCTAAGTGACCTGATCGACGAGGTCGTGCAGGATCCGGAAGGTCGCCGGAGTTTTTTTTACGTCGGGGATGTAAAACAGGCGATCTTTGCCTGGCGCGAAGGTGACGCGCGTCTTTTCCGGGAAATTCACCGCCACTATAACGCTTCGGGGGGGAAACCCATTCAGGAGCGGAGGATGAGCGAATCGTGGCGGTCCGGTCCGGCCGTGATCGATACGGTAAACCGGGTTTTTGGTAACCATCAAGTGATGCGCGACCTGTTTCCCGCCGGAGCGGTCGAGCGCTGGTCCGAGGGGTGGGATCGACACCGGGCCAGGCATCAGGATCGAAACGACTACGTCGCTTTCTGCGAGCTTGAGGGAGAGGACGGGCGTTACAGAGCCGTGCTCGAGCTCCTGCGGGAGATCCGTCCCTTGGAACGCGGACTTTCCTGTGCAATTCTGGTTCAACGGAACCGCAAGGCGGCGGAACTGATTCAGTTTTTGCGTCGTCACGGTGACTTTCCGGTGGCGGCGGAAGCCGATATGAGACCGGGGATCGACAATCCTCTGGGCGGGCTTCTACTGGCTTTGTTCAAGTGGGCGGCGTATCCGAGCGATCGTTTCGCTCGAGAACATCTGATGATGACGCCGCTGCGCGACGTGCTGGCGGGCGATCGCTCCGGAGATGTCGGCCGGGACGTGCTGGAATCGGTGCATCGCGACGGCTTCGCGGCCGTGTCGGAATCGTGGATCGCGCGGATGGAAACGCTCGGTGGGCTGGACGCGTTCAATCGGGAGCGGGGCGCTTTCTTCGTGGCGGCGGCGCGTTCGTTTGACCGGCATGGCCGGCGATCGGTGGCGGAGTTTGTGGAATTCATGTCGGAATATACGGTCCGCGAAAGCGCTCCGGAAAACGCGGTGCGGGTGATGACCGTGCACAAGTCCAAGGGACTCGGTTTCGATGTGGTTCTGCTCCCCGACCTGGAGGGAACGCGACTGGACGGTGCGTCGCGAGGACTGAAGGTGGACCGGGCTCCGGATCGCCGGGTGCGGTGGGTGCTGGACCCGCCGGCCCGCGAGATTCGCGAGTGTGATCCGGTGCTGGCGCGGCACGACGCGGAGGTCGCGGCCGATGTTTGCTACGAGCGGTTTTGCCAGTTGTACGTCGCTCTGACCCGCGCCAAACGAGCGATGTACCTGATTGCCGAGCCGCGGAAGCCGAGTTCGAAATCGAAGAACTTCGTGCGGTGGTTGTCGGACGCCCTGGGCGAGGGCAACACCACGCCGGACCACTGGGGAGAAGCCGCCGTGAATCTGGTGTACTCCCGCGGCAATGCCGACTGGTACCGCGCCTGTCAGGCTCCGCCCGCAGAGAGCGTCACGGCCCCTCAGCCCGAGAGTCGGCGGTTCGCCGAACGCGTCCGATTCCGACGCGGCATGCCTTCGCGGGCGCGACCTCGCACCATACCCGCGGCAAGCCTCTTTTCTCCGGAATCCCGCCGCGGTCTCGATTTCGGAACCCGCGTGCATGAGATATTCGCGCGCGTCGGCTGGAGTTCGCCCGGTACGGCGGACGAGGTGGCTTCCTGGCGGGACGCTGAATCGACCAATGAAACGGAGGAAGCCTGGGAGGACGTCCTCGCCTGTCTGCGGGATCCCGCGATCCTTGACGCATTGGCGAAACCGCAGGAACCGGCGGAACTCTGGCGGGAGCGGAGTTTCGAAGTCATTCTGGACGGGGAATGGGTGACCGGCACGTTTGACCGCGTCGTGTTGCGATTGGGCCGTTCCGGTGAGGCTGTCGGGGCGGAGATCCTCGACTACAAAACGGACCGGGGCGATCCCGACATCCCGTTGGACCCCGAGGCTTCCGGGTATACGGGTCAATTGGATGTTTACCGGCGGGTTCTGGCTTACATGACCGGACTGCCGGCGCGCGAGATCCGCTGTCGCCTGCTGTTTACCCAACGCCGTGAGCTGGTGGATTTGCCGGCGGAAAGGTAGCGTGAGTCGCATTTTTCGGACCGTTGCGTCCCGCAAGGCGATTCCCCAAAAAAGAGCCCGCCGACGCCGGCGGGCTCTTTTTCAGAAAGGTTGCCGGAAGGGCTACCGGGCGATGAACGTTTCGTAGTCGTCAACGGTGCCTCCGTTCAGGCAGCACTCGATGATTTTCTTGCCCGTCGGGTTGAGGTCCGGTTCGTTCACAAAGTCGTGCAGGCACTTGTGGAAGAACTCCGTCAATTGTTCGGCGCCTTTGTCGTAGGCTGCCTTGCCGACTTCCGGTTGGGAGTCCACTTGCAGGAACCAGCGCGGAATCATGTGACCTTCCACGTGCAATTGATAGAGCGCGTAACCCAGCAACGGGCAGCGGGACGGCTTGATCTGGTCCGGCTTGAACGGTTTTCCGCCGCGGCGGGTCAGGTATTCGCGGGCGATCCACTGCGGCATGAATCCGACCTCCCACGCACCCACGTTCTGGTTGGGTGTCAGAATGTACTGTGTGCGGGTGTGCGCCAGGAACTGATCGAGCAACAGGTTCGCCTGATCGACCCGGCGGCCGGTGGCGAACGGCCAGTAGGAACCGACCCCCTCGCTGCTCATGCCTTCGGACTCCACGATGCTCGGGTTGGCGTGGCCGCGGGGCGCGACCAGGCGCCAGAGCCAAGCGAGGGCGGGCGGAAGAATGTGGAACAGTCCGACGATGCCGTAGGTCGGTTTCTCGTCGGTGCAGGGTGGGGTGCGGATGCCGATGCTGCGGATGTCCACCCTGACGCGGCCTTCGACGATTCCGGGAACGATTTCGCGCGGGATGATGACGCGGGGATTGGGGCAAGCCACCCCGGGCTTGTCCTGGATGTGTTCCCAGATCAACGCGCGGCCGTTCGGGACCGCGTCGATGTTGAGAAACAGGAGCGGTTTTTCCGGCAGCGCCGTCAGTTTTTCCAGGTTCAGGTCCGTGCCGTATTCGTCGATGTGATTGACCCGCACAAACCAGGCGTCTTCGGCGTCGGTCAGCCACATCTTGCCTTTTTCTTCCTGCAGGGACGGGTGGCAGAGCGCCATGTCGTCCGTAACCGGATACAGCGCGCAGGAACGGGGCAGCTCCACGTGCCGGATTTCCCCGGTCACCAGGTTTTTCCCGAGGAGGAACCGTCCGTCCGGCTGGCGGTGGGCCTGCTCCAGCATCTCGCTCTTGCCGCCGCCGCTGGCGCCTTCGTGCATGATCGTCACTTCGTTGTCGTAAGGCGTGACGGCGCGCACGGTCGAGCAGTGGGCGGTAACCCACCCCTCTTTTTCTCCCAACCCCAGGAGCACGCCGTAGATACCTTTCTTGGCGCTCGGACCGGGATAGAGATTGTAGGAAAACAGTTCGTGAAGGTTGTCGTGGCGGTTATGCACGACTACCTGGCGCCCTTCGAAGTGCGTGTGCCGGAAGGGCGGGGCCACGTAGATGATCGATTTCGGGTAGAAATCGTCGGGCAGTTCCGACAGCGGCACGACTCCCTGCAAGAGAGCCAGACCCAGGGCGAAGAAACCGGCGTTGGCCGGGGCGATGACCATGGAGTCCATTCCCATTTCACGCCGTCCGGAAACGAATCCGAACACCGCCAAGTCCTGTTTTGCGAGCCATGCGAAGGTCTCCTCGCGGGCCGGATCGAAGTCCGTGCCGAAACGGGACTTATAGGTCGGTTTGTTGGTCGGCTTGTCATCGCCGATGACCATACAATCCGGATCGCGGCGCCGCATGTACGGTTCCGCGTAATTCGCGGCAACCCCGTTGCGCACGCGGGCGACCGTCGCTTCCAGAACCTCGCCTTTGCCGGGCACGTCGTACTTGACTTCGGCGTAGTCGGAGTCGGGCCCCCCACAAGCGGCGTCGATCAAGTCGGCGATGGTTTCGAATACCGTGACCGAGGGCGCGTTTCCAAGAACGTTGCACGCTTCTTCAGGCGGATTGAATTTCTTCCAAGAGTCAGTTTTAGCCATGGTTGTGACAATAGGAGTAAAATTTTTCCTTTGGCAAATCGGAAAGCGAGGAAGATTGTGTCGCGCTCGGGGTCGTTGTACGGTCCGGCGAAAAAAAGTGGGCGGGCCGCCTACCCCTAAACGGCCCGCCCTTTGCTTTCTTAGTTACCCCAAACCTCCGTTGTGCGGAGGAAAGCTTCTAACTGTCCTAACGAGGGCTAATGAAGCAGAGGCGGATACCGGTTGCAAGAAAAATCGCCATTTCACCTATTTTTACATAGTTGCGACACTTATTACATCCTCACCGGAAACGTCGCGGGGAAGCTTCATGCGGGTTCGAGCACGGAGACGGACGGGTCTTCACGGAAGTGAACCTTTACCGCTCCCGGCAACTCGTCATCGTCAAAATAGCAAAGCACGGCGTCCCGAATCTCATCGAAAAGCTTTTCCGGTGTTTCGGCCTGCGTGGTGATTCCGCCGCCGCCGGGCGCATTCCATGACGCGACCAGCCAGCCGCTTTCGGAATCGGTTGAGACGGCGTGGTTGAGCGGGAAACGGCTTGAGATGGGGGTTTTATTAAGGAGCCAGGAATGGGACTCGAACCCACGACCTACGGTTTGCGAAACCGAAGAATACCACGGTTTTATGCGGGATATAAGCCGAAAGAACACTTTGGGAACACTTTTGGCTTGTGGCTTGTGTCCACTTGAGGCATGTTCTGGCAATGAACACAACACGACCACCATCACTCTCTCCATTCAAAAGCAAAGCGAAACCCGGCTACAAGTGGCGGGTGCGCTGGACGGAATCGGGCAAGCGTCGAAACAAGCTGTTCCAGACGAAATCCGCCGCCACCGACTTCTTGAACCTGAAGAGCGTCGATTTTCAGAACCTGGGGAATCGTTACGCTTCCGAGCTAACCGATGACCTCCAGCGCGAATCGGTCGAATGCAAGAAACGTCTGGACGCCGTGGGAGCGTCCCTCACTGACGCCGTGGACGCGTTTCTCGAACAGTGGGAGGCCAGGAGCCGCTCCGCACCGGTCAAGGAACTTGTGGCGCAATTTCTGGACGTTGCGAAGGCGGAAGGCAAGCGGGCGCGAACCGTCGAAGACCTTCGTTTCCGATTGAACCGGTTCGCCGCTGAATTCGGCGAGCGTCTGGCGTCCGATGTTACCGGGCGAAACGTTTCGGCATGGCTTCATGCCTTGAAGGCCGGGAACCAGTCGAAGAACCATTTCCGCAGGGCGACACAGACCTTCTTCAACTGGTGCAAGTCCCTCGGGTACGTCCAGGCGAACCCCGTCGAGGGAATACGTCCGTTCAAAGTGGAGTCCGAAGGTGTCGAGGTGTTCACACCCCGGGAAATGGCGAGTATACTCCGGGAGGCCGGGAAAGCCGGGGACGATATACTTGCCGCCGTCCTTCTCGGGGGGTTCGCCGGTCTCCGGTCTGCCGAGATTGACCGGTTCCAGTGGGAGACCGTGAAGCTGAAGCGGGGGTTTATCGACCTGTCAGCGGGAGTGGTGAAAACCGCTCAACGCCGTTTGGTGGAAATCCGGGAGCCGCTCCGGACTTGGATTGCCGACCGCTTCGCCTTCGCAACCGGGGCGCTCCGGGAACCGAACTTCAAGCGCCGCTTGCTCGCCTTCCGGCGTTACCTGGAAGCGGAGCGGGGCCTACCATGGAAGGATAACGCGCTCAGGCATTCGTTCGCGTCCTATTTGCTCGCCACAACGGGAGACGCCGGGAAGGTTGCCGAACAGTTGGGGCACACTTCGCCGGGCGTGGTTTACAAACATTATCGGGAGGTTGTCGAGCCGGAGACCGCCGCCGAATGGTGGGCGCTCACTCCGTCCGTCGCGTCCGGAACGGTTGTTTCGATGACCGGATAACCCGTCCGCAACCCGGAAACCCAACGCCGCCTTTCCTAAACCGGGAGGGCGGTTTTTCCGTATCCAGTCAGGCTTACTCGATACACTGGCGAAACCTCTAAAATCTTTTTTTTGAGTTCTGTTCCCATTGAAAGGCAACTAGTTCCGGAAGCGTACAAGTTGCGAGGATACGTTTTAATTGACTTATGTCCTCCGTTGTCTTGTCTGGGGGCATGAAAGACCAATTCGCACGCCTAGCACCACTCTTGACCCCCGAAGCAGCCGCCGAACTTCTCGGACTATCCCGCCGAACCATGTATCGGTGGATACATGACGGCCGATTCCCGACAGTGAGGCTCTCCCCACGTTGCATCAGGATTCCCGAGGACGCGATTGCCCGGTTCATCCAGGAGTGCACCGTCAGCGGAAAATAAAAGGCCGGGCGCCCGCAAAAGCAACCCGGCCAAGAATGGAACTCGTATGCCAGAATTGAATACAGCAACCGCCGCACCGTCAAGCCTGGATCGTCTGCGCGATCTACTGGGTGCCGATGCAATTCTTATCCCATGCCCGCATCGAACCAAAGGGCCGGCCGGGGTCACCGGATGGCAGAAATGGACCGCTGAGGACACCAAGCGGGCCGAATGTGACGGCCGCTTCGAGGGGGCGAATATAGCCGTCCTGCTCGGGTCCGGACTGTACGCGATAGACATTGACGACGACACCGACCTGGAAACCTTTTTCGGTCTCAATCCCGATTTGCGAGGGACATTCACCGTCCGGGGTCAGCGGGGCGCAAAAATGATCGTCCATGCCGATGCACCTCCGTTCGATGGCAAGGACATCAAGCGCGACGGCGGCACGGTCTGCGAGGTGCTTCAGGGGAACGCCACAATCGGCGGGACGCACCCGGCCGGGATGGAATACCGCGATAATGGCAAGCCTGCGATGCCCGTATCCTGGGAATCAATACGATGGCCGGATGGGTGGGAATTGCCCGGACGTGAAAAAAGGGAGCCCGATGTTCATCGTCCTGACCCGATAATTTTGCCATCCTCGGAGGAGCCCGCCATTCAACCGGCCGCCAATTCGATCTTTAAGCGGATCTCCGGGACCAAGACGATGTTCCTCCGGGGCGGGCGAGTGGTGGAACTGGGTGCTGGTGATGACGGTGGGGCCGTCCTGGAGATCGTTTCTCCGGCCGGATTCTGTTCCCGACTAGAGGGCTACGGTCCTGTTATGAAATGGGTTTCCGGAGGCAAAGATTCAGAGCCGATGCTGAAACCGGCGGCCTGCTCCAAGGAACTTGCGGAAAAGCTAATCGCAGCACAGGAGGTGGATCTCCTACCTAGAATCACATCCATCGTCACCGGGCCGGTTCCCATCGAGAAAGAGGGATCGCTCGTTCCTCTTGGAGATGGATTCCACGAGGTTGACTCCGGGGGTGGGATCTTAGTCCGGGGAAGCGTTACTCCAAAGGCGAGGACCTTATCCGAGGCCGTGGCTGTGATCGTCGAGACCCTGGCCGACTTTAGATTCGTCACTGATTCCGACAGGGCGCGAGCCGTGGCGTTCCTGCTGTCTCCTGTAACGAAACGAGTGATCGGGGTATCGTTTCCGATTTTTATCGTCGAGGCGGCGGACTCACAGACTGGGAAAGGGTACCTCGTGTCGACGGTGGCCGCGATCTGTGGCGAACGTCCATCACTGGTGGGTCAGCGCAATGGTGGCGTGGGTGGCTTCGACGAGTCCCTGGGTGCGCGATTAATCGAGGGGCGGCCGTTCATCCTCTTCGATAATCTGAGGGGGAAAATTGATTCCGCCTATTTGGAAATGATCCTCACTGCTCCGGGAGCCGTACCGTGCCGGATTCCGCACCGCGGGGAAATATCGATCGATGTCACCGGATTTACTTTTGCTCTGACCTCAAACGGGGTGGAGACAACGCGAGATCTGGCGAACAGAGCCAATGTCATTCGGTTGAGGAAACGCGAGGATGGCCGGTTCACCGAGTATTCCGAAGGCGACCTGCTGGAACACATCAGGGCCAATAGAGGCCGGTTCATAGGCGCCGTGTTCACCGTAATGGCGGAATGGATCTCCAGAGGGAAACCGCTTTCCGATGATTACCGTGGTCCGGGGGCGTTCCGTACCTGGTGGCGGGCCGTGGACTATATCTGCCGGGAAATCCTGGGAACGTCATCACCTTTGGATGGACTCCAGGCGGCCGCTGAACGTACCGCAAACCCGTCTTTGCAGTGGTTGAGGGAGATCTGTCTCGCTATCGAGGGCGAGGAGCGTATCGGGGAAGAATTTTCAGGCTCCGGTCTGGTGGATCTTTCCCAGGAGCATGGTCTCACCGTGCCCGGAATGAGATCCGAGGGGGTGGGTGCCCAAAAGATCGTGGGCGGAATCATGAAGCGGATTTTCAAGGACGATCACCTCCATCAGTTGGATGATTGGACCATTTCCCGGGACCAAAAAGAGGTGCCGCGTGAGGATGGAAAAGGCTTCCGGGAAATGAACTTTTACACGGTCCAAAAGGCATGAAGATTCCCCCCCTAGTCCAACGAGTTTATGCGGTTCCCCCCTTCCCCACAAGGGTCACTTCTTTCAGGAAAAAGGGGGGTATTTTCTAGAGTTAATTGACCCCTAGGGGGGCAGAGGGGGAGAGGGGGCGTGATTTATGACACACAAAGAGCGAGCACGGAACTATATCGAGGCCATGCCGGAGGCCGTATCCGGTTCAGGAGGACACCCGGCGACCTTCAAGGTGGCCTGCGTCCTCTGGAACGGATTTCGATTAGAACACGATGACGTTGAGCCGGTCGAGGTCAAATCAGGGGTTCCGCACTTCGACCTGGGCCGGGCGATTCGTGCATTGCTCCAAGCGGGCGAGACCGCAAAGGACCGGCAGGCGAGACTTCAATCGGACATTTTGGAAGAGAAGTTACGCCGCATGAAAGGCGAATCTCTTGACCGGGCCGCTTGTGTCGCCGTATGGGGGGACAAGATGAAGCGCCTTGCCGATGCAATCAAGGGAACAGACCGATTGCGTCACAAGGAAAAGGTAAAGCTCTGCGACCAGTTGCGGCACGAAATGGAGAGGATGCCGGTGGATTTGCAGGAATGCACTTTCTCCGACTTCGATTTGCCTGATGGGGAAAGTATCGAGGAACAGGATACGAAAACCGCTTGACAAACGTACGGAAAGAACGGATACGTAATAGCGATGCCGAATCACCGCCAGAATCGCCGCAAGGGTGACTTGCGTTTCCGTACGCTCCAGACCGAGCTTTTGCGTTCCGACGATGGACGCAACGAGGTTGAGGTTTCGTTTTCTTCGGAGGCTCCGATTGAGCGTCCGGGGATTGGGACGGAGATTCTGGCGCACAACCCGGAATCGGTCGACTTGACCCGCTTGAACACGGAGGGGCCGGTTCTGTTCGATCACGAACGGCACCGTGTTCTTGGCCGTGTTATGCGGGCTTGGATCGACCCGGTTACCAGAACGGGCAGGGCGATTTTGCGGTTTGGCAAAAGCCCACTCGCCGTCGAGACGTATCGGAATATCCGTGACGGAATCACCAGGGGAATTTCGGTCGGATATACGATAACGCAGATCGTCAAGAGGGCCGGCGGAATCGTCGCCGTAAAATGGAGCCCGCACGAAATTTCAATCGCTCCCGTCCCGTACGACGTATCCGTTGACGTGGGGCGAAGCTACAGCCAACCGCCAACTACAAGAATTATGAAGACTCAAGAGCAAGACAATGAATTGAAATTACTTCGCCGCAAAGAATCCCTTCGCGGCATCGCACAAACTTTGCAACGTCGCGGGATCGACGTACCGGACGCCGAAGTCGAACGGGCCGCGAGATCCGACGTTGACGACGCGACTTTCCTTCGTCGCCACCTGGAAGCCAATGCAGGGCCGCAAGGTGGGGCCGACCCCTATATTTTGGATCAGCGTTCGCACGGTTCCCGTAATCAGGAATATTCCCTAACGCGGGCGTTAAATCTTCTCTCCCAATCCAGGCCCCTTGACGGTCTCGAGGGCGAAGTCGCGCAAGAGCTTTCGCAGAAGGTGGGAGTCCAGGCGAAAGGCGTGCTAATCCCGCTTTCAATTCTCGGGCAACGGGCGGGCGCCGCCCATAACCAGCGGTCCGCGATGACCGCGGGGAATTTTGCATCGGCCGGGGCGTTGACTGGCATCGAGACCGGGCCGATGGTTGAAAAGCTGGAAGTCCAGTCTATCGCCGAAGAAGCGGGCGCGACCACGTTGAACGGTCTGACCGCGACGGTATCTCTTCCGAGGCAAACGAAAGGATCTGTGGCACACTGGCTGAGCGAAAGCGCGACGGTGGATTCGAGCAAGCTTGAATTCAACGACATTACGCTCACGCCGCACCGCCTTTCGACGATGACGGCTTTTTCAAAGCAACTGCTTGTGCAGGCCGTTCCCGACCTTGAAAATCTTATCCGGCGCGACCTGTCTCTTCGAATCGCGCTGGGAGTTGACCGAGCCGTGTTCGTGGGCCGTGGCGTCGAAGGCGAGCCGCGAGGTATTTTTAATTTGAGTACAGCGACCAGCGGCATCAAGACGATGAGCTTTTCCGGCGCTCCGGCATGGGATTCCATCGTCGAGATGGAAACGAAGATCGCGGAGGCGAACGCGTTGCGGGGCCGCTTGGCTTACGTGACGTCTCCGTCCGCAGTTGGCGTCTGGAAGGGAACGAGCGTTGACGCCGGGAGCGGGGTGTTCCTGACGCAAAACGGAGTGACGAACGGACACCCGACGCTCGCGACGAATCAAATGGCCGAAACGGACTTCGCGAACCGGGCGGTTTTCGGAAACTTCAACGATGTTGTCATCGGCCGATTTGGGGAGCTCGACGTTGTCGTTGATCCTTACAGCTTGTCCGACCAGGGGAGGGTTAGAGTTGTCATTACGCAGTTTTGCGACATTGCCATTCGTCATCCTGAAAGCTTTTGCGTGAGCACTGACGACGCGAACCAGTAACCATGACGTTTTTATCCGCAACTTTCGCCTACCGGGATAAAACCCGGAGGCATTGCAACAACAACACTCCGCTCGCCGTTTGCCTGGCGGTAGCGGCGAGAGTGGTTCCCGTAAGGAACCCGGAGTTTGGCATCGAGCCGCTGGGGCCTAGCCTCCCTGGCGGCTTTGCCCGAATTTCGGTCGAGCCTTTCGACCGTTCTTAGAGTGATAGGACTTGCCGTCCATAGCCCACCTTGAATTCCGCAGGGTGGGCTTTTCTTGGAATGAGCCGAACGACCTACACCCGCGAGACGATGGCCGAACTTTGGTTTGCCGGTTTGACCGACCAGGAACGCCGGATCCTTGTCGAGCAATTCGAGCGGGAACACGGTGGGCCGGGTATTGCTCCGCCTTCGCCGTTGGAGCTGTTCGATTCCCACAACCGGGGAGAGATTGCGCTGATGGACGAAACGCCGTCCCTGGAGCCGTAGGATTAGCCAGGCGGGGCTTCTGTCGGTGGCGAGGATGGACAAGGCGAAGAACCGACATTCTAGCGGTTCCGGCGTGAAACCGCTAGAATCACTAGGAATCACGAAAACCCAGTCCCATCGGTGGCAACGGGCCGCGAGATGAAGGCGGCGAACCCGGAGATGAAGAACGCCGACATTGCCAGGGAGTTGGGGATAAGTAGGTCAGCAGTGACACAGATGTTAAGTAAAAATGCTAAGCTTAACAACTCCCCTCGTGTTGCGATCTGGATGACCAAAGACCCTGCGAAGACCGCCGCCAACATCGTCGCCAAGATGGGGGAGGAGTATGCGATTACCGCCGATGCGACTGGAATTCCTCAAGCGACATACCGGCTTGCCGGAGGATGCTGGACAGGGTTCCGGGATCAATATCGCGGTGCATGGGGACGGTGACCCGGGATCGCCCTTTCCTCAATTGGACGTGACTTCCCCTTTGGTCTCTAACAATAAAACCCGCTCGTTTCAGGGTTCTGACGGCTTCGTTGCCGGAGACGTCCCGGGGGAGCTTCATGCCGGTTCAAGGACGGAAATCGAAGGATCATCCTGAAAGTGGACCTTCACGCGTTGGGGCAATTCGTCTTCGTCGAAATGACAGAGGACGGCATCGACGATTTCCCGCTGAAGTTGATCGAGGGAATCGGCCTGGGTGGTGATTCCGCCGCCGTGAACCGGATCGTCCCATGAAGCGATGAGTTTCCCGGTTTCCGGGTTCATCGAGATGGTGAAGGTTACTTCCATGCCGAGACGGTAAACCGGACCCTCGCCGGTGTAAAGACACTTCGCGGCATTTCGTGGCGCCGTCCGGGGACTAAACCGGTAACCCCGGAAAAGGCCGAGACGGGATCCACCCTGGCCGAAATTGCAAGGGTGGAAGTGTTACCCCCGGAACACGTTTGAACACGTTAGGGTCTGCGGTTCGATATACCGCTGTGCAGTCTCAACCGGAATCGACCGAAAAACCGGAGACCGGTGGAACAGGTTGGAACACGTTTTGAACACTTTTTGAAGGATATTTAAGGCATTTCGTGGCATAACGTGACAAAATGGCACTTTATGCTATTCCGTTCACCTATGGACTGGAAAGCCTTTATTTAAAAGGTGTTTGGCTTGGTTATGGGGGGTAAAAGGGTGAGCCAGGAATGGGACTCGAACCCACGACCTACGGTTTACGAAACCGTTGCTCTACCAGCTGAGCTATCCTGGCGGAAAAATTTTTTGAAAACGGCCGGTACGGGTCCTGTTGGGATAATCGACCAT
>SLOW01000254.1 GCA_007132315.1 Opitutales bacterium | reverse complement strand
CGGGGGATCCCTTTTTTTTTTTTTTTTTTTAATGCGAGAACCGTGGGACAGCTCCCTTGGAGCTCGAATATCTGACCACTTTCTCGCTGGGAGGCATGACCCCCTTTCATTCCGCCGACGCTCCCGAGCAGTTGCGTCTCCACCGGTTTCGGGCGACATGGAGCGCCGAAGCGCGTCATGAGGCGTTGATGTTGGAAGAGCTCAACCTCGAACGTTCCTGGATCGGTTTCAGTCGGCGCACGGAACGTTTTGGACAGTGCGGGTCGCTTCCGGTGCGGCAATTTTTTCCATTCGCCGCCCTGGAGGATGTAGCGGCCGGAGTCTTTTGGGGCGTTCAAATTCCGGCTCCCGGATCCTGGCACCTGGAGGTTTCGCGTTGCAAGGACCAGGTCATCCTTTCCGGCGGGCTGCCGACCGCCGATTTCGGAGAATGGAACCGGGGTCTTGAGCCTGGCGAAACGTTTGCCACCCCCCCTGCGATCGTGGCGAGCTGTGCGGGCGACGTCGACGACCTTTGTCAGGCATTGACCGCGGCGCAGATCGAGGCGGCCGAGCAGCATCCCGTATCGGAGCGGGAACTGCCGACGATTTTCAATGAATGGTGCTCCTCCTGGGGCGAACCGAGCCATGACTATGTTCTCGCCACCGCGAAGCGGCTCAAGGAATTCACGCACACTTCGATCCTCGTGATCGACGACGGGTGGGCGGCCAAGCCCCCGGGTGAGGGCATCCAGTTCAATGGCGACTGGGAGGTCGATACGGTTAAATTTCCGGGCAGTTTGAGGTCAACCTGTGATGCTTTGCGCGAACTGGGCTTCACTCCTGGTCTCTGGTTTGAGCTGGAGGCGGCGACGAAGGGGACTCGGGCTTTCGGGATGGAGGATCGTCACCTCCGCCGGGCGGGTAAAACCATCCAGGTTGGGAAGCGCCGGTTTTGGGACCTGCGCGATCCGCTGACCCGGGATTACCTGACGGAAAAAGTCACCGCGCGCCTCCGGGATGACGGGTTCGGGTATTTGAAAATTGATTACAATGAAACACTTCCTTCCGGAGTTGACGGTCCGCATGGGCCGGGAGAAAATTTGCGCGAGCACCTTCTTGCGGTGCAAAGCTTCATTACCGGCATCCGGAGGGAGGTTCCTGGAATCGTGATCGAAAACTGCTCGTCCGGTGGCCATCGTTTGGAACCTTCGTTCCTCGGGCTCTGTGCCCAAAGCTCTTTCTCGGACGCTCACGAGACCTTATCGATCCCGATTATTTCGGCGAACCTGCATCGGCTGGTTCTTCCCCGCCAGTTGCAGGTTTGGTGTGTCGTCCACAAGAGCGACTCGTTGGCTCGGATTCGTTACGGTTTGGCGGCCACCTTTTTGGGACGGATGTGCCTCTCCGGTGACGTGAAGGATCTGAGCGATGAGCAGCTTGGCGAGATTCGTGCGGCGCAGGATTTCTATCGCTTGAACGTATCGATCATCCGCGAGGGCCGCAGCCGTGTTCACTCGGAAATCGGGTTGAGCTGGAACTATCCCCGCGGATGGCAGGCGGTCGTTCGAGATACCCCTCACGAGGCGTTAGTGGTAGTGCATACCTTTGACGCTTCGGCAGCCTGCGCCATAATCGTGCCATTACCGGCCGGCTCCTGGGAGGTGAAAGACACTTATAACCTGACGGAGGCGCCCGCAATCGAGGGAGGGGAACTCCGCATCGAAGGGCTCGAAGATTTCACCGGGGTCGCTGTCCGTCTCGTACAGAAGGAGAGATAAGGTGGAAGGAGCGAGTGCGCCGTCCAGTCATTGCAAGGAGGCTCCGCCCACGCGGCAGAGTGGGTCCTGTTTCGCCTGGCAGTCTGTCGGATGGCGAACTCTGCAGGGAGGAGCTCTATTGGCATCTGCGGCGGGCGAGTGAGCAATTTTCGGAGAAGATGCCGGGGAGGGCGGCATTGAAAAAAGAGCTGGATGAGATGAACGGCCATGCGATTGGACGAGCCATGAATGAATCGATGAAAGGCATTGCCGGCATTGGCATTCGCTTGGCCGGCCCCTGTTCCGGGTTGCATGTCGCTTTGGCGAGTTCGTGGCTCCATACGGCGATGGACAAGATGAAACAAGAGAGCTTGGAATGGCGCCTGATGGGGGCCGTCGAAAGCATCGAGCGCGAGTTGGGCTCGTCCGGCTCCCCTCAATGATCGTGGTATCCGTGATTCAATCCGGCATACTCAAGCTCTGTTTGCCTTCCCGCTCTCTGGGACCGAGCGCCCCTGGCGGTCGGCGGTATAGGGGGCCTATCCGCTGCTTAGGCCACTGTCCAGCCATTGACCCGTTTCGGCGCTCTTGAGGACGGCGTCGCAGACGCGCTGGGTGCGGAGGGCGTCGGCGAAGGTGGGAGCGGCGGGCTCGCCTTTGCTGATCCCTTCGATGAAGTCGGCCACCTGGTGAACGAATGTGTGCTCGTATCCGATTTGCAGACCCGGCACCCACCATTTGTCCATGTAGGGATGGTCGCCGTCGGTCACGTGGATCGAGCGCCAGCCGCGCACGCGAGATTCGTCGTTGTGATCGAAGTAACTAAGGCGATGCAGGTCGTGGAGGTCCCACTGGATAGAAGCGTGTTCGCCGTTGATTTCAAAGGTGTAAAGCGCCTTGTGTCCGCGGGCGTAGCGGGTCGCTTCGAAGGTGGCGAGCGAACCGTTGGCGAAGCGGGCCATGAAAGTGGCGGCGTCGTCGATTTTGACCGGTTCCTTTTTTCCGGATTCAACGTGGACCCGCTCCTTGACGAAGGTCTCGGTCATGGCGCTGATCCGGGCGATGTCGCCGTTGAGCCACATGGCGGTGTCGATGTTGTGGGCCAGAAGGTCGCCGGTGACGCCGCTGCCGGCCACGCTGGCGTCGAGCCGCCAGAGCCCGGCTCCGCCCTGTGGGACGTCCTCGGCGATGGTGAAGTCCTGGAGAAAAACCGTGCGGTAGTGGAAGATTCGCCCCAGACGGCCTTCATCGATAAGTTGCTTGGCCAGCGTGACCGCCGGAACCCGGCGGTAGTTGTACCAGACCATGTTGGCCACTCCCGCTTTTTCCACCGCCCGAACCATCTCCTCGCCTTCGCCGCTGTTCATGGCGAGCGGTTTTTCGCAAAGAATCATTTTGCCGGCTTCGGCGGCGGCGATGGCGATTTCGCGGTGAACGTTGTTGGGCGTACAGATATCGATCGCATCGATGTCTTTGCGTTCGATCAGTTTTCTCCAATCGGTCTCAACCGACTCATACCCCCAGGCATCAGCGAACGCCTGTGCCTTTTCCTTGTTGCGGGCGCAAACGGCTTTAAGGACCGGCCGGTATTCGAGGTCGTGAAAGAAGTGGTTCACCTTGGCGTAGGCGTTGGAATGGGCGCGGCCCATGAAGCCGTAGCCGATCATGCCGATGTTCAGTGGTTTCTTATCGCTCATTTTCTGATTGGGTTGGATAGGGTTTTCAGTCTTGCCACCCGTGGGCGTCACGAACCGAGATCATGGCGGCCAGGATGGCGTTCCAGGTATCCGGTTTAGCCATCACCGAATTGGGGAACATGCAACCGTCCCAGCAAAGATGCCGGAAGCGACGGGTGAGATTCCTCTGTTCGTCGCGCAGCCAAAGACCGGCGTGACGGGGGATGTCCAGTTTACCGTTGGGATCGTCCGGCAGGCAGTGGCGGCCCGTTTTGTCGTGTGCACCGGATCCGAATACGGTGCCGTCATTTTGGGCGACGTGGAAGTCAATCGTCCAGGGACGCAGGGCGGCCGTGAGGGTCTTCAGCGCATCGTCGAGCCGGCCCCGGTCACTCCAGTCGAAATCCGGCGGAAGGATCGCGTCCTCGGGGGCGTTGTAGCCCATCACGTAAAGAAGCGTATGGGCCATGTCGGCCTGAAACCCAACGGTGTCCGGTCGGCCGGTCAGTTCCAGCAGTTCCACCATGCGCTTCCAACTGTGCATGCCGCCCCAGCAGATCTCGCCCTCGGCGGCGAGTTTTTGGCCGTTATCGGCGGCGATGTCGGCGGCTTGGCGGAAGGTTTCGGCGATCTTCTTCTGATTGCCGTCGGGATCGGCGGACCAGCTTGTCGTGTCCACCGCGGAGTCGATCCGGATGACCCCGTAGGAACGAACGCCGAGTTCTTCGAGTTTGCGCGCGATGCGGCAGGCTTTGCGGATTTGCTCCAGGTATTGGGTCCGGCCCTCGCCCGGGTCGTTGGCGGCGCCTCCGCCCACAACGGGCCAGACCGGCGCCACCAGTGAGCCGACCGCCAGGTTGCGGGAACGAACCTTGTCGGCCAGCGCCTTCAGCGCGTCATCGGTCGAATCGATGGAGATATGCGGATCGGACAGGAACAAATCTATCCCGTCGAATTTTTGGCCGTCGACCTCAGCGGCCGCTGTGTAATCCAGCATGGTGTCGAGATCGATCGGCGGATTTTCGGTGTTCGGCTCCTTGCCGACCAAGCCCGGCCAGGCGGCATTGTGCAGTTTGGGAAGGGAATGGCTCATGGTTGGAACGCTTTATGTTAAGGGTTATTGGTTTTGATTCAGATAAGCGCCAACATTCGGCGCTTCGGGATTCACTTCCGGGCCGAAGTAGCGCAGCAGGACGAGCGGTTCGGTGGCGGAGGTGTTTTCGAAGGTGAGTCCGGCGCGGGCGGCGGGTTCGGTGATGAAGACCTCGTCCTCGGTCAGGTCGTGGAAACGGATCAATTTTGGACAGGTCAGGCGCATTTCGTTGAGTTTGCCTTCGCCCTGGACGACGATTGCTCCGCTGGCGCCATGGTCTTTGAGGGTAACCCGGCTCCGCGGATGGACGGTCAGTTCCTTCGCCGAGAAGTACTGGGCGCCGTCGATGCGCCCGTAAACGATCCACTTGTCGACATGGGCCTCGTCCCGGGTGTCGACGATGGGTTCGAGGTAGTGATTGCGCTTGAAGTTCGGGTCGACGTTGCTATCCCAGTCGATCTGATCCACGATGAAATCAAGATCCTGGTGTTTGTCCTCCGGCATGTCTTTAACCAGGAGCGACCAGGGAACCTCGCGGCCCTCGACCAGCGACTGGTACATGCCGAACACGTCGCTTCCCCACTGTGGCTCGTAGGTGCAGAGCGAACCGGGGGCGTGGAGAACGCAGGGCGGGATCAGCCAGCCGCTGCCGACCTTGAGGCGGTAGGCCTGCGAGAGATCGAGTATTCCGTTGTCGCCTCGGTTCCAATCCTCCAGGCATTTGCGGAGCTGGGCTTTGGTCGCGCCGGGATTCAATCCCATGAAGGTGTAGGGGAAGTTATTGCCGACATTGTTGTGCTGGGGCGGAAAATAGTAGGATTCGGGCTTTCCCTCCTGGCCTACTCGTTTCGCCTGCTCCGCGTTCTGGTGCATGTGGTGGGGAATCGGGCCCATGTTATCGAAGAACTTTGAATACACCGGCCACTTGCCGTATCGGTTCCAGATTTCTTCCCCAATAACGGATGCCCCGAGTTCGTTAACGACGTCGCGGAGCAGGAACCGTTGCTTTTTATGGACAACGTAACTCAACCCCTCGTCGGGCACCCGGCCTTCGTTGGCGGCTTCGGTGGTGGAGGCGAACCAGCGTTCGTCGATGCCGCCGCGGTTCAGGCCGTAGGCGTACAGGTCGTCGGGATGAAGTTTCAGCCGTTTTCCGGGCATGAGGAACGAGCGAGGAACCCAGGCCGGAGCCAGACGCAGGAGTCCGCCGGTGGCTTCCAGGGCATTCTCGGCCGCCGCTTTGACGTTTTTATCGATGGTGGAGAGTTCCTGGATCGTGGTCATGGGTTTCGGGTTACAGTGTTCTTTTGGATGATAACGGCAGCGACGGCGCACATTACTTGGCCGATCGCTCTTCGAGCATCTTACGGATAAAACGGTGGCCGCCTTCGTAAACGGCTTCCGGCGGATCGAACTCACGCCAAACGCGCGCGACCGCAGCCAGGTCGGGCAGAGCCCGGTTGAAGGCTTCGATGGTCAGCCATTGATCGTACCCGCCTTCGACCAGGACATCGAATATTCCGTTCCAGGGCACATGGCCGGTGCCCGGAGCGCCGCGGTCGTTTTCGGAGATGTGGACATGGCGTACCGTGCCGAGGTTTCGCTTGAGCGCCAGGACCGGGTCCTTCTCCTCCAGGTTGGCATGGAAGGTGTCGAACATGGCGTGGAAATGTTTGTGCCCGACTTGTTGAACGTATGCGGCGGCCTGGTCAATAGTATTGAGGAAATAACACTCGAATCGATTCAGGGGCTCCACCGCCAGGGCAACGCCGGCGGACTGAGCGTATTCCGCCGCATTGCGATGAACTTCGGCCGCGCGCTGGCGCTCGTCATCAGTGGGGGGTATACCGCTGAACTCGCCCAGAGGCTGATAAAAGGGTCCGATCAGGACTTCCGCTCCGGCCGCCTGAGAGCAGTCGATCGCCCATTGAAGGTACTCGCAGGCGCGCTTGCGGTTGGCGGGGTCTTCACTGATGGGGCTGTGGGCTTCGTTCGGAATGACGGTGACCGCGGTCGCTGCGAGTCCTTTGTCTCGCAGCGCCTGGCCCATTCGGGCATAGTCGCCGGGATCGCCCGATAAGACGGGAATCTCAGCCCCGTCGTATCCGATTTCCTTTACCTTATCCAGATGACCGAATTGGTCTTCGGCGAGAAACGTTGTCCAATAGAGCAGGTTAAAGCCGATTTTCATAGGAGTTTCTGCGGTGTGAACGTTGTCGTGCCG
>SLOW01000377.1 GCA_007132315.1 Opitutales bacterium | reverse complement strand
CTTACCTCCCGCCGCACCAAAAACGTCGATTTCTTCCCCGAATAACGGATGGTACGGATAAATCAGCTTTAAGGCCGACTTAGAGTTCGGCTCAATGTGGGTATTGTGCTTCGTGTGTCTTATGGTTCACTCACTGCCGCGGATGCGCAGGGCGCCGGCGACAATCGGCTTGGCCCAGTCGGGCGCGCCCGAAAGGTCTTTGGGGCCTACGATCTTTCCCGCGTCAATCCGGAGCAGGAGGCGCGGCTCGGGCGGGCGTCCCCGGTGCGGATCGGCGTCGCGGGAATTGTCGAATAGCCGCAGGCTACGCAGGTGCGGCAGCAATTTGAGGAGGTTGCGCCGGCTGCTGTCCCAGCGCTTGCGAATGTCGGCTTTGGGAATGTTGTGCCCGCCGCGGGCGACTCGCGCCCGGACCCGGGCGATGTGTAACGCGACCGATTCCAGGCCCGCATACCAGACCTTGATTTTCAGCCCCTGGTGGGCGGCCTCGATCAGTTGTGCGGTGATCGTATCGCCGCCCAGCGTCGTCTCGAAGGCGTGGATTTCCTTCCTCGCGATGGCTTTTTCCAGCATCTCTCTGCCCAGGTTCCAGGCGTGAGCGTTGGCCATCCGTTGCGTCATGTGCGGATGTATGTCACGCAGTTTCCGTGCGGCGGCATCCGGATTATAATAGACGACGCCGCGCGATTCGATCGCCGCCCCTCCGATGCTGCTCTTGCCCGAACCGTTGACGCCCGCCAACACGTAGATCGTCGGTTCCGGCATTACCGACCTGCCGCATGGGCGACCGCGGCCTTTCCGAGTCCCTCAGGCGAGCTGTCCAAGGCATCCTCGTATGCGGCCCGAGCCTTTTCCGTCTGCATGGTTTCAAAGCGGGCCTCATAGTCGTTGCGAAGAGCTTCCAGCGGATCCCTGGCCGCGAGTTCGGCGATAATCCGGTCGTAAACCTCGGCGGACAGCAGAATCGCCTCGCGTTTACGGTTGCGGGTGATGCTCACCGCCCCCACCCGCAGGGCTCGCTGAAAAACCCCTTTGAAAGAATTCTTCAATTCGGAAGCCGGCGAAGTCGGAAGTTCCTCCGACATATGGAGGGAATGGATGTCGTAGTCGATGGCCATAACGCCAATATTTGTCATATTTGCCATAATGTCAATATTCAGCGAGCAACCTTGTGCGACTGCCGACACTCAGCCAGGAGTCTATCGGACTTCGCACACACCCTGCACCGGATCCGCCGAGCCGTTATAGGGGGCAACCGCCCATAGATTCACCGAAAACCCTTGCTCGCTCGTTCTCTGTTGTTTACGGATTTTCCCAATGCTCGTTTGCCGGTCCCTGGCGGAGCATTTGTCTCTCCTCAGCGCGATGGTCAACCAGAATCCCGAACAGGTCGCCCGCGACAGAATCGACCGCCAGCTTGCCGAGGCGGGTTGGGTGGTTCAGGACAAGCGGTCGATCGACTTGAACCGGGGCGCGGGACAGGCGGTGCGGGAGTACACGACCGATGTCGGACCGGCCGATTACGTCTTGTTTGTCGGCGGCACGCCGGTCGGGGTGGTCGAGGCGAAGAAGGAGACGCTGGGGCAGAGCATCACAACCGCCGAGGACCAGACCGAGGAATACGCCCATGCCAAGCTGAAATGGGTCAACAACGACGACCCTCTCCCGTTCCTTTACGAGGCGACGGGGGTCCTCACCCGCTTCACCGACGTCCGTGACCCGAAACCTCGCTCGCGCGAGGTTTTCACTTTCCACCGTCCCGAAATGCTCAGGAGCTGGCTCGAGGCCGGAAGCTCGCTCCGCTCCCGGATTTACGAAATGCCCCCGCTCAACCCCGCCGCCAAACCCGCCCGCGAACTCGGGCTGCGCGACTGCCAGGAGCGGGCTATCGTCAACCTGGAACAGTCATTGAAGGAGAACCGTCCCCGCGCCCTGATCCAGATGGCGACCGGCGCGGGAAAGATGTTTACCGCGATCACCTCCATTTACCGGCTGCTCAAGTTCACCAAGGCTCGCCGGGTTCTCTTCCTGGTCGATACCCAAAACCTCCGGGAACAGGCCGAGCAGGAGTTCATGGCCTACGTCCCCACCGACGACAACCGGAAGTTCACCGAGCTGTACAACGTGCAGTGCCTCCGTTCGTCCGCCGTCGCAATGCCCGCGAGATGGAACACACCCTCGACTGCCTGCTCGCCTCAAAGTCCGCGATCAATCAACTCGTGGCAGCAATTTGTTTACTCTGAATAATTCAATATGAGCCCAGTTCATTCAAAAGACGAACAAATCTTCCTCGATAATCTCGACAAAAAACTCTGGAATGCCGCCGACCGGCTACGCTCCAATCTGGACGCCGCTGTTTACAAGCACGCCGTCCTTGGGCTGATCTTCCTGAAATACGTTTCCGATTCCTTCGACCTCCGCCGGGAGGAGCTACGGAAGCAGTTCAACGACCCGGAGAGCCACTACTACCTCGACCGGGAGGACCACGACTCGGACGAGGACTACGAAGCAGCAATACAGGACGAGTTGGAAGACCGCGACTACTTCACGGAGAAAAACGTCTTCTGGGTGCCTGCCTTGGCCCGCTGGGAGAATATCAAAAACAACGCCACGCTCTCTCCCGGGGCGGAGATCAAGAACGGCAAAACGACGACCTACGTATTCCGCTCGGTCGGTCGGCTGATCGACGACGCGCTGGAGGCCGTCGAGAAGGAAAATCCTCGCCTCAAAGGCGTCTTGGAGAAAAACCGCTACTCCCAGCTTCAGTTAGAGACGAGCAAGCTCATCGGGCTGATCAGCGAGGTGGTGTCTTCGATTCCCTTTCGCCATGCCAGCCTGAACTCCAAGGACATCCTTGGCCACGTTTACGAATACTTCCTTGGGCAGTTCGCCCTGGCTGAGGGCAAGAAGGGCGGACAATACTACACGCCCAAGAGCATCGTCTCGCTCATCGTCGAGATGCTGGAGCCCTACAAGGGCAAGGTGTATGACCCGGCTATGGGCTCCGGCGGATTCTTCGTCCAGAGCGAAAGCTTTATCGAGAAATACGGCGGCAAGATCGGCGACATCTCCGTCTATGGGCAGGAGAGCAACCCCACCACCTGGCGCCTGGCGGCGATGAACATGGCGATCCGCGGGATCGACTTCAATTTCGGCAAGCAGCCCGCCGACACCTTTACCAACGACCAGCACCCCGACCTTCGCGCCGACTTCGTTATGGCCAACCCGCCCTTCAACATTAAAGAGTGGTGGGACGGCAAACTGGAGGGCGACCCGCGCTGGGTCTATGGCACCCCGCCGAAGAGCAACGCCAACTATGCATGGCTCCAGCACATGCTTTACCACCTCGCGCCGACCGGCTCAATGGCACTCCTCCTGGCCAACGGCTCCATGTCGTCCAACACCAACGGCGAAGGCGACATCCGCAAGGAATTGGTGAAGGCCGATTTGGTCGAGTGCATCGTCGCCTTGCCGGGCCAGCTCTTTACCAACACGCAGATCCCCGCTTGTACCTGGTTCCTCACCAAAAGCAAAGCAGCACGGGGAAATCTGCGCGACCGATCCGGCGAAACCCTATTTCTCGACGCCCGCAAGCTCGGCTATATGAAAGACCGCGTTCTCCGCGATTTCACTGCTGAGGACAGCAGCCAGATCATTGAGACCTTTCGTAACTGGCGCAAGCATCCCCCCCCTACCTCAAAAAAACTCCCCTCTACCCCTGGGAGAGGGGCCGGGGGTGAGGGTGTCGGCGATACACCCGACATAGGTGAGGGTGTCAGCGGTTACGCCTACATTCCCGGCTTTTGCTATTCCGCAAGTATAGCCGACATGCAGAAGGCCGACTTTGTGCTCACTCCTGGCCGCTACGTAGGGGCAGCGGATGCGGAGGACGACGGCGAACCCTTTGCCGATAAAATCGCCCGCCTCCGCGAACAACTCGATGCCCAGTTCGCCGAAAGCGCGGAACTGGAAACGCAGATCAAGGCCAATCTGGAGGGGCTGGGGTTATGAATTTTCCCCTGACTTGCGAAAATAAAGAAACCTCGGTGCCTGTCAGCGCGAGGCTGAGGAAGGGATTCCGAGGTCTACACAATGGAAAATGGATGTCTGGAATCAGGCGATCAAGCCTAAAGCTGGAGGTGCATGATGCCTGACGATCTTCAGCCCATCCCACCACAGGGGCAAATCCTCATCTATCGCGAAGAAGACGCCGAGGTTCAGGTGCGGCTCGATGGGCGCACCGTCTGGCTGACGCAGCGCCTCATGGCAGAGCTTTACCAAGTCTCAGTTCCGACTGTAAATGAGCATCTGTCAAATATTTACGAAGAAAGTGAACTCGATCCGCAGGCAACTATTAGGAAATTCCGAATAGTTCAAATCGAAGGCACACGCGAGGTCTCCCGGCTGGTCGATCACTACAATCTTGAGGCGATTCTCGCGGTCGGCTACCGCGTGCGCTCGGCGCGTGGCACCGCCTTTCGCAAATGGGCCACCGCCCGCCTCTCGGAGCTGCTGGTCAAAGGCTTCACCATGGATGACGAGCGCATTATAGAGGGGCAGACCCTCGGCGACGATTACTTCGAGGAGCTTCTCCAGCGTATCCGCGCCATCCGTGCTTCCGAGCGGCTCTTCTACCAAAAGATCACGGATATCTATGCGACCAGTATCGACTACGACCCGCAGGCGGAGGAGACCCAGACCTTCTTTGCCACTGTGCAGAACAAGCTCCACTGGGCGATTCACGGGCACACCGCCACGGAAATCATTAAACTGCGGGCCGACGCCTCCAAACCCAACATGGGGCTGACCACATGGAAAAACGCCCCCCAGGGGCGCATTCGCAAGGCAGACGTCACCACCGCCAAGAACTATCTCTCCCACGAGGAATTGGACAGCCTCAACCGCATTGTCGGCATGTATCTGGACTTTGCCGAGGATCAGGCACGACGCAAAAAGCCCATGCACATGGCCGACTGGATCAAACGGCTCGACGCCTTTCTGGAATTCAACGAGCGCAACATCCTCACCCACGCCGGCAAGGTCTCGCGGGAGCTGGCCGAAGAACACGCCCACGCCGCATTCTGCCAATACGACAGCGAACGCCGCCGCCTGGAGGCTGCCCGGCCCAGCGATTTCGACAAGGCCGTCGACGCAGTTAAAAAACTCGAACACAGCAAAGCACCCAAGAAAAAGCGCGGAAAGAATCAGGGAGGGGCACGATGAATCGGGGATTGGGCAGGATAAACAGGATTTACAGGATGGAGAATGCCCAGTTCGCCGAAAGCGCGGAACTGGAAACGCAGATTAAGGCCAATCTGGAGGGGCTAGTGTACCCCACCATAAATATTGCAACTTACAACAATGAGGTTTTATAGTGTGAATCTCGGCTTCCCTTGTGGTCTTTGTGTTCTTTGTGGGTAAATCAAGCGGATCTATCAAACGGAAGGCTCAAAAATAAGTCACAGGCTGTTTGACGGGGTACACTAGGGTTATGAGTGAGGAGTTGGAGATTTCTAGTATTGGAAGGCTGGTAACAGGAAAGACCCCACCGTCACGTCTTGATGAAGCTTTCGGAAACGATTATCCATTTGTCACACCTAAGGACTTGGATGGGAGAAAATGGATTGATACTACTGAAAGAAGTCTAAGTGCCATCGGAGCAGATGCGGTCAGGGGGTCTTTTAATTTTAAAGTTGCAGTATAGCATGATTTCATTAAATAGGCATATAGTGTTTTTATCGTTTCCGATCCACTTCGACCTTTACAGCCAGTTTCCGCCTTGCTGCCACGATCCGTCACTTTCCGGCGATTCACCACACCCGGACCAGAATGGAAAGGAGTGTTCCCATGAGCCTCTTTGAAGAATCCCCGAATCGTTCCCCCGAGAGGTGGAATCAGGTCATGTCGCGCCGGAGAGCCCTGAAGGTATTGGGTGCCGGGGCGGGGCTTCTGGTCGCCGGAGGCTTAGCGGGCGGCTACGGTTACCGGAGGAGCCTGCGCCTCCCCTCCGCCGATGCGCGGCGGGTACGCAAGGCGCGTATCGTGATTGCCGGCGGCAGCATCGGCGGGCTCACCGTGGCGGCACGGCTCATGCGAGGGGTTCCGGACGCGAACGTGACAGTCATCGAGCCGCGGACCACCCACCACTACCAGCCTGGCTATACACTGGTCGGTGCGGGGGTTTACGGGCTTGATGATGTCCTGTTCGATCAGGAGTCACTCCACCCGCTCGGGTTGCGCTGGGTGCGGGATCGGGTAACAGCATTTGAGCCGGATCGGAACCGGCTGATCACGGGCGCCGGCGAGCGGATTGAATACGATTATCTTGTGGTCGCACTCGGAGTTGAGACCGATTTCGAGTCGGTCGAGGGCTTTGCTGAAGCGATGGAATCGCCTCACGCAGCGAATATCTACAATCTCGAATCGAGTCGAAAATTCCGTGAACTGGCCCGCGCGTTTACCCATGGCAAAGCGGTCTTCACCTTTCCTCGGGGATACGTCAAATGCGGCGGCGCGCCGCAGAAGATCACCTGGCTTTCGGAGGATCTCTGGCGATCGGCCGGACATCGCGAGAATATCGACGTGCATTTCCATACGGCACAGCATTCGCTATTTCCAGCCGTCCCCGCGATCGACGCCGTCGTGACACCGATGATGGAAGCTCGCGGCCTGAACAATCATTACAAACAAGTGTTACGTGCCATCGATGTCTCCACCAGGACGGCGATTTTTGAGGAGGAAAAGGAGGACGGAACTGCGCGGGAGATTCG
>SLOW01000296.1 GCA_007132315.1 Opitutales bacterium | reverse complement strand
TTCCTCCAGGCTTTGCTTGTTGACCTTCTTCAGGCTGCGACTGGCCGCTTCCACCGCGTCGGCGAAAAAAATGACCGCGCTTTCCTTGAACTGCGGCTTGGGGCCGTCGTAGCGGTAGGTGGTTTCGCTGACCTTGTCCACTTCCAGGGATTCGCTCCGCGCGAACGGGGGCAGGCTTCCCTTCTTTTCCGACTTCTTGGCCTGTTGGAAGAAGTACTCGATCAGGGTGGTGCCGTGGTGCTGGCGGACCACGTCAATGATGACCCGGGGCAGTTTGTGCTGCACGGCGAGATCGACGCCTTCTTTCACATGGCTCTTGATGATCAGTGCGCTGAAGGAGGGATTGCGTTCGATGTGCGGGTTGAAACCGTCGCGCTGGTTCTCGGTGAAATACTCGGGCTTCACCAGCTTGCCGATGTCGTGGAACAGAGCGCAGACCCGGCATTTCAAGGGGTTGGCGTCGATTTCGCCGGCGGCGTTTTCGGCCAGATTGGCCACCACGAGGCTGTGGTGATAACTGCCCGGGGCTTCGATCTGCATCCGTTTCAGGAGGGGGTGGTTGGTGTCGGTGAGTTCGAGCAGGGTGATGTCGGTCAGGCGGCGAAACAAAGTTTCCAGAATCGGGAGAATGCCCACCACGATCACCCCGGTCAGGGCGCCGACCGCGAGGCCGGCGGCCATTTGGCGGATGATGATACCGACCTCCAGCGCCGAGGCGGCACCCAGCAGGAGCGCGGCGACCGCCACAGTGAGTCCGGTCATGCTGGCGGCCTTGACCAGGCGCCCGCGGAAGCGCACCTGGTGGCAGTAGTAGATGCCGACCAGGGCGGACAGAAAGGCGATGACGAACATCTCGACCTTATAGCCGAACATGATGGCGGCGAAGAAGCTGATGATCAGCGCCATGAATATGGCCGGCCGCTGACCGATCAGCATCGCGACGATGAGCGGGGAAAAGGCGGTGGGGGTCAGGTAGGGAATCGCCGCCAGCCAGGTGGGGTCGCCGGCGACGGCGGGCACGTTGCTCAAATGGATGACGGCCCAGACCAGGCTCAGGTTGATCGCCGCCAGCAGGCCCAGCAGGGCCAGGCGGCTGTTGCTCTTGAGGGTCTCGCGGTCCTCGATCCGGATATAAACCACGGCCGAAAGCAGGATGCCGACAACCAGAAGGAGGCGGTGCAGCATCTGTTCGGGCAGGTCGAGCGGCTGCTCGCCCAGTGCGGTCAGCTCTTCCCTGTAGGCGAGGTACATCTCGTACTGTTCCTCGGTGACCGTGGTGCCCGGGCGGACGATGGAGTCGCCCTCCTCGACCGAGACCGTGATCGGGGGTGTTTCCCGCGCCACGGCGGCCTTGCGTTCTTCGGTCCGTTCCTCGTCGTATTGGAAATTGGGGGCGATGCCTTCACGGAATATCCGTCGCAGCGCGAGAATGGCGTTTTCCGGCGCGTCCAGTCTCTCCAGCCGCTGCCGCAGCAACTGGCGGGCTTCCTGTTCGCTGTGGATGTTGCGCTCGCTGAGTCGCGAATCGTCCAGCCCGTACACTGTGAAGAGGGTCAGGCCGTTGTCCGCTTTCTGGGTCTGGAAGGCTTCGGGGGAATAAATGCCCTCGCGGTGAATGGTTTCCAGGGACTCCAGGGCGTCCTGAAAAAGCCGGTCGCGCATTTTGGGATCGGTCGCGTTCAACAGGGCGAGAACGTTCTCCGAGCTGACGAGGTAACGCGTGCGCTCGTCGTAATACTCGACGAATTCGCGCACGATCGATTCGCGTTCCTCTTCGCTCAGATCGCGGGTGCGGGAATCCAGAAGGTCGAGCTCGCGGGCCAGTTCCCGGGTGTGGTCGGCGAACTGTTCAAAACGGTCCGGCCGGATCGAGTACGCGGGGCCGACCAGGTTGATCCGGCGCTGGCGCTCCCGCTGGGTCTGCAGCTCGCTCTCGAAATCGAAGGAGACGCTTGCCGTGACGCGCACCGGTGAGACCTGGTGGGGAATGACCTGTGCCCCGCCGGGATCGAGTCCGATCAGGCTTAGAATGCCGATCCCGGCGGCGGTCAGGATAAAAATGGTGAAACTGACCGAGCGGCTGGTTTCCAGAAACTGGACGAAGCGGGACTGCTTGTCCGTTTTCCGCTTGCGGCGCGAAGCCTCCGTGGAAGCGGGTTTGGTTGGTTTGGAACTCATGACGGATAGTCCGGCGGGCGCGAGCCGGAATCGGGACGGCCGGTTTCAGCGCGGGACCGAAACAGCGCCGGCCGGAGCCTCGTTGAGCCGCGGGACGCGGCGATTTGCCTGAGACGGAATCATGGTTGAGTGAACTCTATGTGTTTTGGCCGGAATTTCGAGCTCCGATTATTCACCGCCCCGGCCGCCCTTGTTCTCGCGATCGCGTTCGTACGCTTCGATGATGCGCAGGACGAGCGGATGGCGTACCACGTCGGAGGGCGAAAAGTTGTGGAAGCGGATGCCTTCCACGTTCTTGAGAATGTTCGGCGCCTGGACGAGTCCGGAGTTTTGCTTCCGGGGCAGGTCGATCTGGGTGATGTCGCCGGTGATCACCATGCGGCTGTTGTCGCCCAGGCGGGTCAGGAACATCAGCATCTGCTCGGGGGTTGTGTTCTGGGCTTCGTCGAGGATGATGAAGGCGTCCGAGAGGGTGCGCCCGCGCATGTAGGCGAGCGGGGCGATTTCGATCACACCCTTGTCGATCATGCGGGCGACGTCCTCCCGCGGTATCATATCGTACAGAGCATCGTACACCGGCCGGAGGTAGGGGAGGATCTTTTCCCGCAAATCGCCCGGAAGAAAACCCAGGGCTTCGCCCGCTTCCACCGCCGGGCGGGAGAGGATGACCTTCTTGACCTGATCCCGCAGAAGCGCCGACACCGCCATCGCCATGGCGAGGTAGGTTTTCCCGGTGCCGGCGGGCCCGATGCCGAAGACGATTTCCGAGCGCTTGATGTCCTGGAGGTACTGCTTCTGGCCGAGGGTCTTGGGAACGATGGTCTTGCGGTGCAGATCGACCACGACCGGATCGCGCACCATGGCTTCGAAGTCGGCTTCCTCGTCGCGGGCCACACCGCGGACCAGCCGGACGAAATCGTTGCTGCGCAAAAGGATGCCCTGTTTCCGGCTGTCCTGAAGGAGGCTGAAAAGGCGCTCGGCCTTGGAGACGCCGGGTTCGTCGCCTTCCACCCGGAGCCAGCCATCGCGCGTGACCAGCGTCACACCCAGGAGTTCCTCCGCGAGCCGCAGATTGTCGTCCCGGCCGCAATAGAGCTGATCCAGAGCGCGGGGTGTGTCGAAATGAAGCGTTTTGGTCTTGGGCATGGAGAGGGAGCGTCGCGTCAGCGGCCGGAGGAGTCGGGGCAGTGTTTGCGGAGGCGTTGCCACATCGCGTTGAGGGAAGCGGGCAGGACCCGGGTTTCTCCCAGGACCGGCATGAAATTGGTGTCTCCCTTCCAGCGCGGCACGATGTGCCCGTGCAGATGTTCGGGCAGGCCGGCCCCGGAGGCGCGGCCGAGATTGAAGCCGATGTTGAAACCGTCGGGACGGATGGCGCGCGTCAGGATTTCCTTGGCGAGGATCACGGTTTCCATGAGGTCGGCGCGTTCCTCGGCGTTCAGATCGCTGAGATCGCCCACTTCCCGGTAGGGAACGGCCAGCAGGTGCCCCGCGTTGTAGGGATACCGGTTGAGCACGAGATAGGTGTGCCGGCCGCGGTGGAGGAGGTGATTCTCCCGGTCGTTTGTCGATTCGGGAATCTCCCGGAACGGGTTGACCCCGGGGGGATAGCCGGGCGCCTCAACGTAGTCCATCCTCCAGTATGCGTGTAGTCGCTGCATCTACAGGGCGACAATGTATTCACTGCCCCGAAAGTCAAAACCGCCTTTCGGAGACTTTGGGGCGGTGTTCCCGGTGCGGCTTCCGTCGTTATCCGCGGGCGTGCGGGCTAAAAGAGTTGCCCCGGACGGCGGCCATCACGTATTCCGGTTAATTTGAAACGCCCGCTTGTTTTGCGGGGCCGGTTGAATAGTTTGGAAAGCGTTGGGTCTCGTTCCGGCGCCTTCACACCGCACCATGTCACAAAAATCCGCTTTTGAAGATCTTCCGCAACCCGTATTGTGCGCCTTGGCGTTGAGTGGAGCCATGGCGCTCTTTGTTGCCTGGGACCAGGTGCACTGGTGGAACACCCGTGAGGATTATTCCTTCGGCTTTCTGGTACCGTTCTTTGTGGCTTACGTGGTTTACGACCGGTGGGAACAGATCCGGAATCTGCTCCTCGGCCGGGGCCGCAGACCGGCGCCCGAGGAGGCCGCCCCGGAGCCGGCCGCGCCGCCGCATCCGGTTGCCGACAAGGTGTTCACGCCGGCCGCTTACCTCGGGCTGTTATGTGGTGTCGCGGCGTTCTTTCTCGGAGCCGTTTCCCGTGCGGGCGGCGGTGTTTCCACACCGGCTTCGCTCCTGATCGCGGTCGGGTTCGGTTGTGTTGTCCTGTCGCTGATCTACCTGAGCGTGCCCCGTCGGATCCCCAACCCCGAGGCGGCCGGCGAACCCGTTGGCTGGAAACGGGCGCTCCTCGACACCCGCTTCGCGGTGGCCGCGCTGTTTTTGTTTCCCGCTTTTATCTGGGTGATCTCGGCTCCGCTGGTGTCGGTGGTGGAGAACAATATCAGCCTCTTCCTGCTGTCGCTGGTGACCCACGTGGTGTTCTTCGTGTTCGACATGGGGGGATTTCCTCTCGAACAGCAGGGCAACACGCTGATCCTTCCCAGCGGCCGGGTCGGCGTGGAGGACGCGTGTTCCGGGATCCGTTCCCTGACGGCCTGTCTGTTCGCCGGCAGTTTTCTGGCGGCCGTGTTTCTCGACAAGATGTGGAAGAAGGTGACGCTCGTCGGGCTGGCCATGCTCTTCGCGTTCTTCACCAATATTCTGCGAAGCCTGTTTCTCACCGGCTGGGCCTACGCCAACGGACCCGAGGCGATCGACGGCACGGTGCACGACGTCACCGGCTACGCGGTGCTGGGGCTGACTTGCGTGGGTCTGATCGCTTTGTTGCCGCTGTTCAATTTCCGGGTCGAATGGTTGCGTCTCGACTCGATACCCGACCTGGAAGAAAACAAAGCAGGCGGCGAACAGCGACGGGAACACGCCGGCATCCGCGAGAGCTGACCGACCGCGCCTCTCAAGCCCGTCCGGTAGGCCTGGGGGTGGCTTGTAGATGCAGCGAGGCGAAACCTCAGCCCCGAAGTTTCGCACGCATCTTGTGTGCGCTACTCACGCTCGAAGCGGGGCTCACTCTTCCGGTTTGGTCTTGCGCAGGCCGATCACGCGATCCCCGTTTTTCCACTGACCGCGCTTGCGCAGGAGCTCGACGCGTTCGAAACGTTTGAGAACGTTGCGCTTCTTGGCGGCGGCTCCGGTGGCGACTCCCTTGAAACTGTTGTGTTGTGACATGGCGCTTTGCGTAATGGGTTAAAAGGAAAACTAAGTTGAGACTTCCCGCGCCCATTGCAAGTATTTTTCCGAAGTATATTCCGCGGCCACCACGATCCACTCCGGGGTGTCGTACGGGTGGTGGCGCTGGAGCCAGTCGGTGACGGCCTCCCGCCGCGAGGAAACAAACTTGAGCAGGAGGCGGTACTCGGTGGCCTCTTCCCGCTTTCCCTCCCAGGAAAAAAACGAGCGCACCGGCGCGTCCACCTGAGCGCAGGCCACCAGGCCGGCGGCGATGCTGTCGCTCGCGAGGCGTTCGGCGTCTTCCCGGTTCTCCGTGGTGGTGAAGCCGAGCAGGAGGCGATCTTCAGTGTTGCTGACTGGCATGGCTCTGGGATTTTGTCGGGCATCACGCGCGAGCGTTTTTCCCGCCAATTCCACTTGACCTACCGTTGCGGGCGTCGCACTGTCAATGGTTTCATCCGAAAAAGGAGTTCGCCTTGAGAGAAGATTATATAAACCAATCCTTGGACGTGGTGCCGAACGCCAACGTGTTGATCAACGTGGTGTCGCGGCGGGTCAAGCAGTTGCGTTACAGCGGCCGCCCGCTCGTGGAATCCCTGGAAAGACTCGATTTGGAAGATATCGCGTTGCGGGAGATTATCGAAGGCAAGATCAGTTACGAGCTCGCCAAGGACTGAATGCCGAAGGCGTCCCCTTCTGCTTGAACGAGGTCCTCTGTGTGCGCGAAAAAACAGTCCGGCCGGCGTTTTCAGGAAGTCCGCAACCCCAAGGTCTTCCGCGATTATTTCGTCGAGGACCGAGTCGAGGCCGGTATCGTGCTCGCGGGTACCGAGATCAAGGCGATCCGGTCCGGCCGGGTCCAATTGGCGGACGCATTCGCCAAGCTGGAAAAGGGTGAGGTGTTCCTGCGGAACGTCCACATCGACGAGTACGCGTTCGGCAACATCCACAACCATCCTCCCAGGCGTCCCCGCAAGCTTCTGCTGCACAGCAAGGAAATCCGGAAGCTCGATGTCGAGGTCTCTCAAGGCGGCAAGGCGCTGATCCCGATTCGCCTTTACTTCAAACAGGGGCTGTTGAAGGTGGAATTGGCCGTATGCACCGGCAAAAAGCTTTACGACAAACGGGAAACGCTTAAGAAAAAAGCGCAGATGCAAGATATCGAGAGGGCAATGAGACGGCGCAGGTAGCGATCCATCGCGATTCCGGAGACAGGAAATGCTTAGATGACCACGCCTCGCACGTTCACAATTCGCGTACCGGCCAGCACATCCAACTGCGGCCCGGGCTTCGATACGCTCGGTATCGCCCTCAACCTTTACAATCGGG
>SLOW01000113.1 GCA_007132315.1 Opitutales bacterium | reverse complement strand
TGGCGAGCCCCCAGCCGGCGGCCGGGCAAAAAACCACCTTCAACACGGACGCCCAAGCGGCCGGCCCCCACCCGCTCCCGGTCTTCACTACGGCCAGCGACCCCCCAATGCTCAACAAAGCGAGCCCGGGCGCCATCTGACCGAGCACCTCCAGCGACCGCATGGCGAAAAACGGCAACGTTTGACCGGAGAGCGCCAGGACCGTCCCCAGGGCACTGGCCAGGATCAACGGATTGGTCAACAGGGCTCGCAGCATCCGGTTCACCAGGATCCAACCCCGGCCGTCACTGCGACCGCGTTGCAGGACGAGGACGGACAGCACGTTGTACACCAACATCATGGGTGCAAGCGTCAGAACCGCCAGCGTACCGGCGCCGTCGCTGTCCGGATAAGCGAAAATCACCACCGGAATCCCAATGAAGGCGAGATTGCCCCGGAATGAGGCCTGGAGAAACGTGCCACCCGCCCAAGCCGGTAATCCGATCAAGCGGACGGCGAGCGCGCCCGCCGCCACGACCGCCAGAGTCGCGGCGAGGACGGTCAGGAAAACGTTCGCCGCCGCCGGTTCGGTCAAGTCAGCCCGCGCGATGGAAATAAAGAGAAGGACCGGCAGTCCGACCCAATAAGTCAGCCAATTGATCCCTTTCAGGACCTCCGGTCCCAAAAAGCGGCGGAACAGAAGCGTGCCCACCCCGATCAGGATGAACACCGGCACAACCGTGTTGACCACCTCCATCATGATCGCGTCGAATTGACACCGTCGCCCGTCCGGAGGAAGGGACCGCCCGGCAGGATACGGACAACCGGCGTTAACGAATCACCGGAGGCCGGACGCGACCCGTCGTTCCGGCAGGGAGATTCAAACATCCGGGGACTCCGCATTCCGAAGCGAGACACGGGTCAACCGGGACGTTGAAACAACGTGATATCGAGTTCCGGATCCACTTCGACCTCGTCGATCGTCCCGGTGAAGACAACCTGGCCGTCCGAAAGCGTGGCCGTGGAGAATGGGAACACCAACCCGTCCACTTCGCGAAAATCCCCGTAATGGGTTTCGAAATCGAGGTAGCCCCCCTCGACCGCGACGCTGGAAATCCTCCGCACCATCCGGTATTCGTCGGCGTCGATGAGATAGGTTTCGGTCACTCCGTTCGCCTCGGTCACATGCAATTGGTGGTATTCCGAGCCATCCTGTTCGACGAGCCCCTGATAATCGACTTCGTGCCCCTTTTCCTCGTAATCGATCAACGGTCCGTCGAAATCGCTCTCGCGGATCAGTTCGAGCGCGTCCTGACCGCTCATCTCGACCACCTGCGGCGATTCGCCGGGCTGGCTGACCGCCTGCCAGGCCCGCTCGCCGTCGAATACCCGAACCATTTCGAATACGGGGGAAGCCGACTCCATCCGCAACAGGTTCGGGCGTCTGGCGGAATACTCGACCGAGATCTCCTGTTGTTGAAAACGATTGGTCCCGGTGATGCGCAGTGTCTCCACCTCCCTCAACCGGTCCAGGCCGCCCAGTGCCTCGTAGTGCCGATCCAGCACCCGTTCGAGTTCCTCGGCCGGCAAAGCGGCGGCGAATCCCAATCCGAGAGCGGCAATCATCCCTGTAATCCGTACGCGCATGACAACATCGATTCCTGTTGAATGTGAAGGCCCCTGCCAGCGTCAATCCGTGAACACCCGGAGAAGGTTACGCGCCGGCTTGACGCGGAGTCAAGCCGGCGGACACGATCCCGAAGCCTTCCCCGAGACGCAACCCTCTCATTCGCCACTCTCCGCGCGCCCGGCGGTTAATCCCTTCCCTTTTTCTCCGGTTTGTGCTTCAGGTAGGCGCATCGCCACCATGCCGATCGAAACCATCAGCAGCCTGCAAAATCCGCGAATCAAGAGTCTGGTCAAACTCCGTGATCGCCGCCAGCGCGATCGCCAGGCGTTGTTTCTCATCGAAGGTTACCGCGAGTTGAACCGGGCGCTGGAAAAGGCGATTCCGCTGGAGGAAGTGTATTTCTCGCCGGACTGGTTCCTGGGTGAAAACGAGGACGCCCTGCTCCGGCACGCGGAAGCAGCCGGAGCCCGCCTGTTTCAACTCACGCGGCAGGCTTTCGCCAAGTGCGCGTACCGCGAACGGCCCGACGGCCTGCTCGGGGTCGCCCGGCAATGGCGCCTGTCCCTGGTGGACCTGGACCTCCCTCCGAACCCCCTCCTGCTGGTCGCCGAAGCCATTGAAAAGCCCGGCAATTTGGGCACCCTCCTCCGCGCGGCCGACGCGGCGGGCGTCCACGCGGTCCTCCTCTGCGATCCCGTCACCGATCTCTTCAATCCAAACGTCGTGCGCGCCTCGACCGGCGTCCTGTTCTCCGTGCCGGTGGTCGTGGCGGACACCGGCACGATCCCGGAATTTTTCCGCCGCCACGGTATCCGCACCGTGGCGACAACCCCCGACACCGACCGCCTGTACACCGAAACCGACCTCCGAGGACCGCTCGCCATACTGATGGGAAGCGAACAGTACGGCCTGAGCCCAGACTGGTTGCGGCGGGCCGACGAAAAGGTCCGCATTCCGATGGCCGGTCAGGCCGACTCCCTCAACGTCGCCATGGCCACCGTCATCACCCTGTTCGAAGCCGTGCGGCAACGCGGTGTTCAGCGGAGCCTCTGAGGACGGGACAACCGCTTGACGTTCTGTTTTTCTCATTGAAAGACACACAAGAAGGTCGCTTGACGGATGCCAATTGGCCGCGTGGCCGTGAGAACGTGATAGGTTCTTGTTATCCATCAGATCACCGGTCGTGTCCTATCGAACGCGCATCCTCTTCCTGGCCGTGGCGACCGACGTCGTTTCTTGCGTTGGAATCGCGCACGGCGTTGCCGCGGACGCTGAGCGACGGCGAACGCCGCCGACTTCGCCGGGGCGCAATTTCCTTTCATGCCGCCGGCATTTTTGCTGAAGTGCCGGTTCGGTCCATGACTTATTTTTCTTTTTTCATCAAATATCGCCGGATCCTGGCCTTCTCGGTGCTGCTGGCGTTTTTTTCCAGTTTCGGCCAAACCTTTCTCCTGTCGTTCTATATTCCGGAGTTCACGGTGGCCTTCGGTCTGACCGAAGGCCAGGTCGGGCTGATGTACGGAATCGCCACGGTTCTGAGCGCCCTGCTACTGCCCTGGACCGGAAGCCGGATCGACACCACTCCCCTCCCCGGATACACGCTGACGGTGACCTTCGCCCTCGCGGTTGCGGCCCTGGTGGTCGCCGTCGCTCCGCATTGGATCTTCCTCTTCATCGCCATGGTCGCCCTGCGCCACCTCGGGCAGGGCCTGTGCGGACACATCGCCATGACCACTTCGGGACGCAGTTTCGTGGAGAACCGGGGAAAAGCCGTGGCGATCGCCGGAACCGGCTTTCCACTTGGAGAGATGCTCCTTCCGACCCTGATTGCCCTGAGCATCACCGCGATCGGCTGGCGTTTGTCCTGGGGATTGTCGGCGGGCGTCATCGTACTGATTCTCGCTCCGGCAAGCTGGTGGTTGATCCGTTCGAGCCGGCTGCGCGAAGACGCCCTCACCGCTCACGAAAGCGGCCGCTCCCAGGAAAAATCGGGCACCTGGCGGACCCGCGATCTCCTGACCGACTTCCGGTTTTACCTCATTCTGTTCGCCCTCGTCCCGCTGGGGTTTTTCAGCACCGGATTCATCTTTTACCAGGCGATCATCGCCGACACCCGCGACTGGGGAAGCCACGTGTTCCCCACCGCCTTCGCCGCGTTCGCGGTCACGCGGGCCCTGACGGCGCTCTGGGCGGGGCCGTGGATCGACCGCCTCAGCGCAATCCGGCTGCTTCCGGCCCACATGCTCTTTCTGCTCGTGTCGGCCGGATTCCTGGTGTTCTTTCACAGCGAATGGTCGGCCTACGTTTACCTCGTTCTGCTCGGAATGAGCATGGGAGCCGGCCAGAGCGTGGGTATGGCCGTCTGGGCCGAAGTCTATGGCGTGGAGAACCTCGGAGCCATTCGCAGCGTGGCGAGCATGGTGGGCGTGCTCAGCACCGCCCTGGCGCCCCTGCTATTCGGGGTGCTCCTCGATCTGGGCATCTCGGTCCAGGCAATCCTGAACGCAACCCTCGCCCTTATCGTCGCCCTGACTGCATTCAGCTTCTTCGCCGCGAGCATGCTGCTGCGCGCCAGGCAACGTCCGCGCCGGGTCGCCAAAGAACGGTCTTGATCATCCTCTCGCCGAAAACGTAACGTTTCACCGGCATGGAAACACTGATCAAGTTGTGGCACGAGCAAGCCGGTTTAACCGAAGCCGCCGCCATGATCGCCGCCCGCATCACCGGCGCTGTGCTGGTGTTACTGTTGAGTTGGCTGGCCAACCTGATCGCGAAGAAAATCATCCTGCGGATCGTTGACGGAGTCATCGAAAAGAGCCGCATCAACTGGTTGAAAATTCTGCAGGAGAAGCGGGTCTTCGTCCGGTTCTCACATGTTGCTCCGGCCGTGGTGATCTACTACCTCTTGCCCCAGGTCTTTCAGGATTGGGCGCGTGTCATCGACATCGGCCAGCTCGCGGCCCGGATCTACTTGATCTCGGTGTTCATCATCGTGATCGACGCGGCCCTCAACGCGGTGACGGCCGGCTACGAGCGTTACTCAAGGGGCACACTTCCCATCAAAGGGTTTGTCCAGGCGACCAAACTTGTCGTTTTTCTGATCGGCGGCATTCTGGTTGTATCCACGTTGATGGGACAGGACCTCGTGGTACTGCTGTCGGGCCTCGGAGCCCTGACCGCGGTACTCATGCTGATCTTCCGCGACCCCATTCTCGGACTGGTCGCGGGGGTCCAGCTCTCGGCCAACGACATGGTGCGCAAGGGCGACTGGATCGAAATGCCCAACCAGGGCGCCGACGGCAGTGTGATCGACGTCTCCCTGACCACGGTCAAGGTGCAGAACTGGGACCGCACCATCACCAACATCCCCGCCTACACACTGATATCCGACGCGTTTCTCAATTGGCGGGGCATGCAGGAGTCGGGCGGCCGCCGCATGATGCGCTCGCTCCACCTCGACCTGCGCTCCATCCGTTTCGTCGATGCCGAACTACTCGAACGTCTCAAGAAGATCCGGCTGCTCGAACCTTACCTGCGGGAGAAAGTCGAAGCCATTGAAACCTACAACCGCGAGCGCAAGATCGACGACGATGACCTCATCAACGGCCGCCGCCTGACCAACATCGGTTGCTTTCGCGCTTACTGCGCCGAGTACCTGCGCAATCACCCGAAGGTTCACCAGGAGATGACTCAAATCTCCCGTCAGCTCCACCCGACACCCCAGGGCCTTCCCCTGGAGATCTACGCGTTCGCCCGCGATATCAACTGGGTGAACTTCGAAGGCATCCAGTCGGACATCTTCGACCACCTGTTCTCCGTGCTTCCCTATTTCGACCTGCGCCTGTTCCAGCAGCCCGCCGGCACCGACCTGGAGTCACTGGCCCAATCCCTGCGCCCGGACCCGGACTGCACGCCCGCACAGTCCGAAGCCCCTACCCCTCCTCCTCGCTGAGGTGGAGCAGCGCGATACATTCGACCAGGTGCTCGCGCGGCACGCACAGGTCGCTTTCCATCGGATTCTTTTGTCCGAACATGCCGTGGCCGGCGTGCCCCAACCAGTGCTGGTCGCGCTCGACGCTTGCCGGAAAACCCGCGCTTTCCAGGAATGCGCGCAGGATCTGGAGCCGATCGGGCGTCTCCGAATGCAGGCGGTACCAACCGGTGCGGTCTTTTTCGGGCACGACGAAGTCGGTCTGGCGCCATAAAAAAAACAAGGTTCGAAACGACACGGCGAACGCCTCGGGTTCCCTGACCAGGGCCTCCACCAACTCCGCCCGCGTCCACCAACGTAACTCGGCCACTTCGGCCGGGTCGGGTTTCAGACGGACGCGGCCCTTGATCTCCTCGATGTAAACCCGCACCCATTCGCCTTCGGTCATCTCGCCGCCTTCGACATGCAGAATCGGCACGGGATCGTCGCAGCGGTACCCGATTTCCTCCTCCGCCTCCCGCACCATGGCCTCGTCGTACCCTTGTCCGGACACCACATGGCCCGAGGCGGACGAGTCCCAGCAACCGGGCCAGTCCGCCTTGGCGTCCGAACGCCTCTGCAGCAGGATCCGTTTGCGGTTGTCCACCAGGAACAGATGCACCGCCCGGTGCAGATGACCCGCCGCGTGGACGTCCCGACGCGAAGCCCGGCCGACGACCTGGTCGTCTTCGTCCACGATATCGAGAAGTTCGTCCGGATGCGCGTCCAGGCGCCCGTTTCCTGCTTTGAACTCCGTCATGCGTCAGCTTGGATCAACCACAGCCCCCGTCTCCGCGGACACGCGGCTCCCGGGAGATGAAAACCGTTTCGATCGCTCCGACTCCATACAAACCTCATACTCAAACCACCTGCCTCTTGTTGCCCGCTAATCGACCTATGATCACGTCAGCCAACTATGCCGAGAATCGGGCCGGCGTCCACCGAAACAACGGTTTTACGGAACCTCCGCCATGCGCGGGACTCTGAATAGGCAGACCCATGAAGTTCGATGACCCGTCAACGATCAAAGCGAAAGGCACAGCATGAACCCGGATAACCCGACGTACGAACGCACCGCCGAAAAGCGCCTGCGGGACTGGGGCGTTGAAATCGAAAACCTGAAGGAACGGATCGCCTCCGCCCCGCCGGAAGACCGCGCGTTCTGCCAGGACCGGATCGAGCGCCTCGAGACCCTGCGCGGCGAAGGATTCG
>SLOW01000210.1 GCA_007132315.1 Opitutales bacterium | reverse complement strand
TGAGACCCGCACGTATTCGGGAAGGCCGTAGCCGCCGAGGGGGCGCACGATGATGCCGGCCCGCTGGATTTTCTCGAAAAAGGCCCGGCCGTCCCCGACCCGAACCAGGGTAAAGTTTCCCTCGCCCGGAACCGTTTCCAGCCCGAGATCGGTCAGCCCGCGGGAGAGCTGCTCCAGACCGGAGCGATTGCGCCGGCGGCAGTCCCGGACGAACGCGTCGTCGTCGAGCGCCGCCGCGGCCGCGGCCTGGGCGATAGCGTTGGTGTTGAAAGGCTGGCGGACCCGGTTCAGGAGGCCGGCCCAATCCTCGCTTCCGTATCCGTACCCGATCCGTAGGGCAGCCAGGCCGAAAATCTTGGAGAACGTCCGCAGACAAACCACGTTGCGGCCCTCGTCGATCAGCGGCCGCAAATCGGGCGGGGCGTCGAGGTACTCGGCGTAGGCTTCGTCGAATACAAAAATCACACCGGACGGGAGGTCGCGCGCGAAGGCGAGAATTTCTTTTTCGGTGTTGGCCGTCCCGGTCGGGTTGTTCGGGCTGGGCAGGAACACCATGCGGGTGCGTTCGTTGGCGCGTTGCGCCATGGCGGCGAGATCGTGGCGGTGATCGACCAGTGGTACTTCCACCGGAATCGCTTCGAACAGCAGGGTCACCAGCTTGTACACGATGAAGGCCGGCGCGCCCATGACCACCTCGTCCCCCGGCCGCAGGAACGCGTGACCGAGGAGCTCGATGATTTCGTTCGACCCGTTGCCCAGGACGATCTGCCCGGTTCGCAGACCGCGTTTTTCCGCGATTTTTTCCTTCAGACGGGTTCCGTTGCCGTCGGGGTACAAGTGCCCCCGGGCGATCGCTTCGCGCACCGCGGCTTGCGCCAGCGGCGACGGTCCGAACGGGTTTTCGTTGGAAGCCAGCTTGACCACCGAATCGAAGTCAAAACCAAGCTCCCGGGCGACGTCCTCGATCGGGCGACCCGGTTCATAGACCGGTTGTTTTTCGACCAGATCCTTCGCCAGAGTCTTCATGGAAAAACATTTGTCATTTTGGGCCAATGCCCTAATAAGCAGGGGATTCCCCCGGGAAATCAAGAACGAAAACCCGCGCGCGGCCGGTTCTTCGGGGTTCGAGCATAAATGCCTTGGACAAGTAAGCGGTTCTTCCCTTAACAATGCCACAAATTTTCCGACATTTCCGATATGCCTAGCAACCAGTCATCCGCCGACGATTTCGAACCCGGTATTCCGCCCCAGGAAAAAGTCCTGCTGGCCGCGATGAGCGTCCTGCTTATCTTCATGCCGTGGGCGATCGGCACGATGCCGCTGTGGAGCCAGCTCACGGCGCTGGGGCTGGCCGCCCTGTGTTTCGTGATTTCGGTCCTGCCCCGGCCGGAAGATCCTGTGACCCCCGGAGCGGTCAAGTTGATCCGCTTTCCGGTCTTCCACGCGGGCCTGTTGCTCATGGGCTACATCGCGATCCAAGGTTTCAACCCGGCCTGGACGTACTTGGAACTGGCCGGGCGCTGGTACATGATTCCGGTTCAGGATCACATCGACTGGTTGCCCACGGGAACCGATACGGCGTTCACCGTCTCCAATCCGTTTCGTTACATGGTGATCCTCGGGATTCCGTTCCTGGCCTGCTGCGCGCTGTGGTGCGGGATCACCCGGAAGTCCTCCGTCTTTTTCCTGTTCATCATGCTCGTTCTGAACGCCGTTGTCCTGTCGATCCTCGGGTTCGCCCAAATATTCACCGGGGCGGACAAGATTTTCTGGGTTGTCGAGCACCATGCCCGGCACACCGTCGCGAGCTTCATCTACCGGAATCACGCGGCCGCTTACTTCAATCTCATGGTAGGTCTGAGCGGCGCGCTGGCCCTTTATTATTTCCACGAGGGCCGTCTCATGCTCCGACGCTCCGATCCCAGCGGAATTTTCCTGTTTTTCGCGGTGATCCTTCTCGCGCTGGTCGGGCTCTCGCTGTCCCGGGCCGGCGCGGTGCTCGGAACGATCACTCTGCTGAGCCTGTTCTCCGTCTTTTTGTTCAACGCCCTGGTCCAACGGGCGACTGCGTCCAACCGCTTGATTGCGGTGTGCATCATGGCCCTGGTGGTGATATTCGGCGGTTACCTGGTCAGCCAGATCGACTACGACCGCCTGGTGGAGCGATTCGACCAGATCAGCGAGCTCGACGATCGGCCCTGGCAGGTGCGCTGGAGCGCGCAGAAGGCATCGGCGGACATGTTCGTTAACAACTGGTTCTACGGAACGGGGGCGGGCAGTTTCCGCTGGTTGTTCCCGGCGTATCAGGACTGGGAGCGCGATGCTGCGACATTCGGTCCCGACCGCCTCTGGCAGTACGCCCACAATGACGTCCTGCAGTATCCTATCGAGCTGGGCGTCGTGGGCATGGCTTTTGTGGTGTTTATCATCGGATATTTCGGTTGGCAGCTCGTGGTTTGGCGCACCTTGCAGAACCCGCTGGCGTTTTTCCTCGTGCTCGTACTTGGGATAACCGTGATTCACGCCCTGATCGATTTCCCCTTCCAGAACCCGGCCATCCTGACGGCGTGGTGTGTCCTGCTCACCCTGGTAACGATTCTCGTCCGCATGGAGAACGTGGCCGAGCGCAGGCGCCGCCGGCGAAGTTGATCCGGCGGGGGGCCCTTCGTTTTCAGTCGCCGCCGGCCTCCTTCTCGACGGGAAGGTAGGCATCGAATCGGGCGCCTTGTCCGGGACTGCTGTCCACTTGGATAAAGCCGCCGTGCCCCTTGATGATCGAATGCGTGGTGGCGAGCCCGAGTCCGGTTCTCTTCCCCATCCCCTTGGTGGTGAAAAACGGGTCGAATATACGTTCGATCACATCCGGCGCGATGCCGGTTCCGGTGTCGGAAACGGAAACCCGCACGAAGCCTCGATTTCCGTTGAGGTCGTCCACGAGCGTGTTCAGTTCCGGAGCCGACGCTTCGACATTCCGCAACTTGATTTTCAGAAATCCGCCGTCCGGCATGGCGTCCCGGGCGTTCATGCAGAAATTGACGAACATCTGGCGCATCTGCGTCACGTCGCCGTGGATGCGCCACAAGTCGGGTAGCGCGTCGGTTTTCAGTTCAATATTCTTGGGAAACGTGTCCCGAATGAATGTTTCGATTTCCCTTACGAGATGCCGCATGTCGAGTGAAACACGGCTTCCCTCGGCTCCCTGGGCGAAGTACAGGATCTGCCGGACCATATCAGCGCAGCGAGAGGTTGCACGGTCGATATTGTCGAGCAGTCTATGCGGCTCCACTTCGTTCAGGTGGGGCCGCAGGAGTTCGATCGACATCAGGATCGGACTGAGCGCGTTGTTGAGATCGTGGGCGATTCCGCCCGCCAGGGTTCCGACGCTCTCCAGCCGCTGGCGGCGCAGCTGTTGTCTCTCACGAGCGAGTTCCTCGCTCAGGTCGCGTTTGATCGCCACGAAGTGGTGAATATCGCCGTCCGGTGCGCTCACCGGCGTGATGGTGAGCGCCTCCTGATAATGGGCGCCGTCCTTGCGGCGGTTGGTGATCTCCCCCGACCAAACCTTTCCCGCCAGCAGTGTGTTCCACATCCTCTGGTAAAAGGCCTTGTCGTGCACGCCGGATTTGAGCAGTTCGCCCGGCGTTTTGCCAAGGGCTTCCTCCGGTTCGTAGCCGGTGACTTCCGCAAAGGCCCGGTTCACCCACTGGATCACGCCGTCGCGGTCGGTGATCACCATGCTGTTGGCGGCGGCGTCCAGAGCGGATACGAGCAACTGGCGGCCCTGGTCGGCCGCCTTCCGGTCGGTGATATCGGTATCCACCCCACGGAATCCGACAATTTCGCCGCGTTCGTCGCGCACGCTGATACCGTTGCTCATGACCCATCGGACCGTCCCGTCCCGGGCGATTATGCGATTCTCATACTCGCTCAACGCCTCCCCTTCCCGGATCACATTGAGACCGAAACGCTTCAATTCCTCCCGGTCCCTGGACGGACACAGGTCGAAGAAATACCTTTTCCCTTCGAGTTCCTCGGGGCGGTAGCCGAGCACCGAACGAACGGCCGGGCTGACAAACGTGTAGCGCCCGTCAAGATCGACCTCCCAGAAAAAACTCCGGCTCTGAACTTCGATTTGATCGTACCGAAGCTGTCTTTCCCGCAGCGTTTCTTCGACGCGCTTGCGATCATCAATATTCAGAATGACACCGGCCATCCGCGACGGCCTTTCCTTCGCACCCAGTTCGACGATACGACCCCGGCCGTTGACCCACACCCAGCGCCCCTCCCGGTGGCGCATGCGGAAGTCAGCGTCCCAATGACTGTTCCGGCCGGACAAATGGCGTTCGAGCGCGTCCCGCACCCCGACGCGGTCGGCGGGGTGCATCAGGCCCTGCCACACATCCATCGTGAGATCGCCCACCCCTTCGGACTTCCGGCCAATGATCTCCGCCCACCCCTCGTTGACCGTTATTTTTCCACTCGAAATCTCCCATTCCCACGTGCCCGCATTCAACCCGCTCAGAAGATCGGTGTATCTTGATCTACCTGAATCGTCATCGCCCGAATCACCGGAATCGGCGGGTTGCTGTGGTTGGGACGAACGATTCGATTGAGAGGACATGGTTGCTTATGCTCCGGCGCACTCCCGCCGGAATCCCGAAGAAAATTCGACGGTTCCTTCCCGGACGCGGTTCAAGGACAATCAAAAAAATAACCACGTCGCGAGCGATGGTCAAGTGAGTGCGGAGGAAGTTTCGCTTCCGCCGGGACACCCGAGGTCACAGCGGCCTTCGTTGAACCTCAGTTCGTCAGGGCGTGCACGAATATATTCACACCGAGCTGGGTATAGAAGACGTGTGCGTAGTCGCTGATTTCGCTGCTGTGATAATAGCGAAAAATCCGCCACGAGCCGTCCGGCTCCTGAACCCAGGAGGGCTTCGCCGGTTCCTGGGAGTAGATCACGTCGTTTCGTCCGTCCTCGCGCACCGCTTCAAAACGTTCACCCCCGTAGGCGGCTTCCCGCAGTTGCTCCTCCAGCCCCTCGGAATTCTCGCGGACCCGGAACGAAATGGTGTTGGCCCACGTGCCGCGCTCCGTCCGTCCCCAGCCCATCGCTACGATTGGCGACGCCAGGACGGCGATGCGGTCGTCCACCCGCAACGCCATAAACGAATAGGTTCCCTGCGGCCACTTTTCGTTGACCACGTAATCCTGGACGGTTTCGGGCAGCTCGTCGGCGGACGGCAGGCCGGAGTAGAAACTGCGGAACAGGTGATGCGATCGCGATAACCGCCGGAAATGTTTTTCGGGGTACAGCTCGCGAAAGAGTTCCTCGATCACCGGGCTGACCTGCCAGTCGGCGAAACTGTGGTGTTGGCCGTGGCTGACGTCGCCGCGCAGGAACTCGGCATTGATTCCGGCGTCGATGTACAGGAATCCGCCCCGGTCGAGGAAGCGCTTCAGGTTTCCCCTTTCCCCGTCGCTGAGGTTCCAGTCGCGGCGGTCGCCGAAGTTCACGTAAATCAGAGGATTCAGGAAAATACGTTCGTCCTCGAAGGACTCGATCACCAACGGGTCCGGGTGTAGTTCGAGCGAGGTCTGACGGTTGATCTCCTCGATGAGCGAAGGCAGTGCGGCCGGAAAGTTGCGTTGCAACGGATTGCCCTCGATCAATTGCACGACCCGCATGGCGTCCGGGGCTCTCGCATCTCCGCCTGGACGTTCCGCGGCCTCGGCCGCCGGCGTCGCGGCGAGCAACACGAGCATCGCCGCCACACCCGACCGGAGCAGGCCCTTGCCCGAACGATTGGCCATCGGTTCACCTCTATTGTTTCGGTCCATCAGCATCCCTCTTGGGTCCGCGTATTCTCGTCAGTTCACACATTAACCCGCTTTCCGAAGTCTTCAAGAGCCGGAATGCTCGTCGTGCCGAGCCAGGTGTTGTTCGATGTTGGACCGCAGCGGGGTGTCCGGGTTGCGTTTCAGGAAGTTTCTGAGCTCGCTCAGCGTTTCCGGGGTTACCTGCCGCACCAGCCCGCGCAACGCGGCTTCGCGAATAACGGGGTTCCGGTCCCGCAGCGACATGGCGAGAATGCGTTCCCAGCCGTCGATTCGACGGGTTCCCATTTCCTGAAGAACCGCCGTCCTGACGGTCTGGTCGGAATCGAGAAGCAGTTCCCGTAGCACCTCCTCCCCGGCTGTGCCGCCCGCGAATCGCGTCAACTCGACCGCGCCGCGGCGCACGTCCGCGTGCCGGCTCTCGGCAGCCGTTTCCAGGATCGCCGGGGTTAGCCGCCGCGGGTGCTGTCGCAGGAAACGAAAGACGATCTGACGGAGGGCCTGGGTCTCCTCGTCCAGTGTATCGAGGATGTCATCCTGCGACACCTCCTCGGAAAACCGGAGGAAATACATTCGGGCAGCGTCGTGCCTCAGGTCCGGATCGGCATGCCCCATCCATTCGCGAAGAAACCCCCGGGCCTCGTCCTCCAGCAGCATGGTGGCTTCGATCGCCCGCGCGGCGACCGAACGGTGGCGCGGGTGTTCCTCCAGCGCACGCATCAGCGCTTGGTAAACATCGGAATTCGGGTTCGCGCGAAAATACGCGACGAAGGCCTCGAGAGCGATTTCCGGATCTTCGTCGTCGCGCAGCCCGTCCAGGGCCTCGCGCGCGCCGGCGTAGCCGCTGTTGTGAAGCGCCCGCACCAGGTTGAGCCGAAACAGGCGGTCGGAGCGATTCACCAGATCGGGAGCCTGTTCGGCCAGGAACGCCGAGGGATAGTGGTTGGCCGCCACATCGAGGGCTTCGATCGCCACCTCGCGGTCTTCGTCGCGGAGGAGTTCCTCCATCG
>SLOW01000048.1 GCA_007132315.1 Opitutales bacterium | reverse complement strand
GGAGCACCTTTTGAAATATTTTGCGCGTTTCGCGCAAGATTTCAGAAATAAGGGACTAAACATCAATGCCGCAACACCGCCCGCCGGAAACAGCCTCGTTGCCAACGGCGGACGCCATCGGGCGCGTCGAAACCCGCCGTCAACGGCGGTACGGTGGTCGCTACTGGACTCGAACCAGTGACTTCTACCGTGTGAAGGTAGCGCTCTAACCAACTGAGCTAAGCGACCGAATGGGGAAAGGGCGACGCCGCACCCCCGATTCTTCCCTGTTTACGACATGGGCATCCCGCATGGCAAGACCTATGTACCGGCGGATTCGAATTTTGTATCGTCCCTCAAGAGGTGCAACAACTTAGAACAGCGGGCGGTAGCCGTGACAATACGGGGTGCCTCCCGTCTTGTTGTAATAATCCTGGTGGTAGCTCTCGGCCGCCCAGAACCGGTCCGCCGGCGTCACCTCGGTGGCCACCTCGATGCCTTTTTCTCGCAGAGTCTCGATCAGCTCCCCGGCGATTTTCTTCTGACTCTCGTCCAGGTAAAAAATGCCCGAACGGTATTGATCTCCAATGTCGGGCCCCTGCCGGTCCACCTGCGTCGGGTCATGCGTCTCGAAAAACAACCGCGCCAAGGTCCTGAAATCCGTCTTCGCCGGATCGAAAACCACGCGCACGGCTTCTGCGTGACCGGTCTTGCCGGTGCAGACCTCCTTGTAAGTCGGGTTCTCCGTATGGCCGCCGGTGTAACCGGCCTCGGTCGAAACGACCCCATCGGCGCGCCGCAGGAAATACTCGGTGCCCCAGAAACATCCGGACGCGAATATCGCGGTTTGTGTCGTCACTTCCTCCGATGCCGGCACAAAGTCCATCGAGATCGAATTGACACAATGCCGGGTATCCTTGTCGGTAAACCCCTCGCCCTCGAAAACGTGCCCGAGGTGCCCGTCACACTTGGCGCAAACGATCTCGGTACGTCGGCCATCCGGGTCCGGCAGGCGCTTGACCGCCCCTGGGATTCCGTCATCAAAGCTCGGCCAACCGCATCCCGAATCGAATTTATCGCTCGAACGGTAGAGCGGCGCGTTACACTGACGGCAGATGTAGGTGCCGGCTTCCTTGTTGCCAAGCCACCGGCCCGTAAACGGCCGCTCGGTACCCTTTTGCAGGATCACGTATTCCTCTTCCGGCGTCAGTTCGTTAAAGTCTTTATTATGATTCGATTGCCCCATGTTTCCCTCCGCGCACCCGCCCACTGCAAGCACCAGGCCGATTACCGACAATGCGCCCACAGCAATCCTTACCGCTCTCAACGACGTCAACACGAAAGGAACCTACGCCTTCGCCCGGAAGATGCAACTCCGGCAAGGAAGACGGCAGGTGACGTCAATCTTCCCGGTTCCGTTGACCGAAGGCTTCATTGGCAGGAGCCGCTACCGGCGCCGGCCCGGGTTCCGGCGCAAGCGTCAACGCTGGCGCTCCCGGCCCGAACTATCTCCGCGTCGCCACCGGTTTTCTGCGTCGGGGGAAGCAGGTGCGGCAAATCTCACATACGGTGCCGTCGCACCGGCGCGCGGTACAGTGTTCGCGTCCGTAATAAATGATTTGCAGGTGGAGTTTGCTCCAGCTTTCACGCGGGAAGAGGCGCTTGAGATCGCGCTCGGTTTCCATCACGTTGCGGCCACTGGAAAGCCCCCAGCGCTGAGCGAGGCGATGGATGTGGGTATCCACGGGAAAGGCCGGCACGCCGAAAGCCTGAACCATCACAACGGAAGCGGTTTTGTGTCCCACTCCGGGCAACGATTCCAGTTCCTCGAAGGTCCGGGGCACTTTGCCGGCGTACCGTTCCAGCAGAATCCGCGACAAGCCGTGGATCGCGCGCGCCTTCGCCGGCGCCAAACCGCACGGCCGGATGATTTCCTGAATCGTCTCCGGATCCAGCTCCACCATCTTTTCCGGCGTATCCGCCCGGGCGAACAGGGCGGGAGTGGTCTTGTTCACGCGCTCATCCGTGCACTGAGCGGAAAGCAACACGGCGATCAACAACGTATAGGCGTCAGCGTGCCGCAGAGGCACCGGTGCCTCGGGATAGAGCTCCTCCAGCCTTCTCCGGATAAACTCGGCCCGTTCCTTCTTGGTCATCACCCCCAAATTGAGGCGGACCAGGTCGCTTTGCCAAGTGAAATCCGGCGGCCGTTGCAGCCATGGATGCTGTTTGGCCACCTTGCACTGCAATCTCAGCTCCTTACGGAGGCGGCCTACAGGATCGACCGGAACGTCCGCCGGAACGGGGGCATCCCTTACTCCAATTACACCAAAAAAAAGCGTCCCCGGCAAACGGGGACGCGGTAACAGGTTTGGTTCGTATCGGTCGGGAGCGGGCGAACACTCGTGTTTACCCTCGGGACTTCTTCCGGAGCCGCCTCACGACCAGCACGACCAGCACGACCAGCGCCGCCAAGCCAGCGATCGCCGCATAGGCGCCCGGTTCCGGTACGGCGGTATAGACTTCGAGGGAATCGATCAGAGCGACGCTCTCTTCGAGGCCGCCGAAGACGAAGTCCAGGTCCGTTCCGGTGAGGTTCGCGACGGAGGCGTTCCAGGTGACAACCTCCCAATCGCCGTCAAACGGACCGCCTCCTTCCTCCACCACGGAGCTTTCCTGGTCGAGGATGTCCGCATCGCCGCCTTGCCCTTCAAACGACGGCACATCGTAAAAATTTCCGCCGTCATTGAACACGACCGCGTTGATGAAGAGCTCGAAACTTGCCCCGGGTTCCACGGAATCCGCCAGCGGCACCGTCAGCGTGATGGAGTCGGCGGTGAACAGCTCCCACGCGCCACCGTTGTCCTCGCGGGTCAGACTCGCTCCGGGCTCCTGCCAACTACCGCTCGCGGCATCGACCTGGAAGGCGGATTCCCCAAACGGATTCGAATCGAAATCCGGTCCGCCGGCTAAATCGTCCGTTGCGAAGATGAATTCCTGTTGCGTGGCCGACGAATGCTCCGACCACTCCGGCGCGGGGAGCCCGTTGTCCCTCTCCCCAAGGGGCGCAGCCTGCCATTCCGAACTTCCCTTCAACCCGTCCGCCCAAGCGGAGACGGCCGGTCCCAACGCCAAGGCGCAGGCGATCAAAGCCACCCCCGAACGGCGGACCGGCGCCCGCGCAACGAACGGTCCGATGTGTTTTGTCTGTTCAAATGTTTTCATTTTCATCCTTTCTGTTCGTGTTACAAATCGTTCTTCAACCTTACTTTGAGTCACCGACCGCCATCCAGTTCTGTTGCAGGAGGAAATACTCGGCGGTGCCGACAACCCCGTTGCCCGACAAATCCGCTACCGCAGCTTCGGGACTTTCGGCCACGTTCCCCATCCAGTGTTCGCTCAAAAGGAAGTAGTCCTGCGTGCCCACCGAATTGGAACCGCTGAGGTCGCCCGCGAGCAATTGATTGTCGCCGACGAACTCCGCAATTCCCTGGCCGTTCTCGTCAACGTTGGCGCCGATGCGCTTCCGCAGGTGTTTCTCCGCCTTGACGCTGAGGTTGGCCGTTCCTTCCGGAACCTGGGTCAAGGTAAACTGGTCGAGGGTCGCGTCGCCAAAGATGCCGGAAACCACACGTTCTTCCAGAACGTTGAAGTTTTCGTCCGTAAAGGCGATTTCGAGGTCGAGAACGATCGGATTCGCATCCGTACCCGCCGTCATGCCTTGCAGGGCGACGTCAACGTCGATCTGGTTCTTGTTCACCTCGACCTCGCCCAACACGGTATCCGCCATGTTGCCGGAACGATCGGTCACATGAACCCGCACTTCGTAGGCGCCGTTGACTGCCGTCTCGGTGATGTCGGCTTCGAGCACGAAGCGGGTGTAGGTATCGTCGTCGATGGTGACCCCTTCCGAACTATCCACCAGGACCGCCGGAATGCTTGCCCCGTCAACGTTGCCTCCACGCCGGAATCGGCGATACCGGCCAGTTCGTCGAAGGCGTCGAAGGAAATCACCAGAGCCCCCTGCTCCACCACTTCACCGCCGGCGGTCATGTCGCGCATACCGTCCTGGTCCTGTTCCACGCTACCGCCGGTCGCGATGACAGGGGCGGTACCGTCGATGGTGACCGGGGCGGAGTTGAGCGTGAACGGTGTCAGGCGATCGGCCGATTCGTAAACCGCCAGACCGGTTTCGGCCAAGCCCAGCGCGGCGTCCTCCGGCTGTTCGAGGCGGAAGAACACAACCGTCCGTGCTTCCTCAAGGGCGGCGGTCAGATCGATCGACGCAACCGTCCGATCGTCATCCGTACCACCCGCGGGCAGATAGGCGAGTTCGGCGCCGATGCGCTCGTAGAAGTCGCGCTCGGAATACTCGACGGTCTGAAGGTCCCAATCCGTCGCGGCGGACAAATCGGCGGCGTGGAAGAAATCGAGGCTGTGCCCGACCAGCAGGTCGGCGCCGTCGATCGACGCGTCGAGCGCGAACGTTTCGGCCTTCACCCGGATCGTGTCGCCCGGCTGAACGTACAGGCGGCCGTCTTGGGCAAGCGTTCGGCCGGCGCCGAGGACCGAAGGATCGAACTCCAAGGTCAGTTCGTTGCGAACGTCGTTGCGCTCCGAAACATTCCCCCAGCCGTCAACTTCGGTCAGGACGGTGGCTTCCCGCGCAACGCTCAGAATGACCTCCGCATCGAAGATGTTGTGGAAGATCTCGGCGCCGTCTCCGTCCTCCGTAACGGTGATCAGGGCCGATGCCACTTGACTGTCACGAATGAGAACGCCGCCGGATTCGACCAGCAGGTCTCCGTTGTCGAAAGTCGAACGGACCAAGTCGAATTCGCCGCCATTTTCCACGTCCAGATTGAAGCCGAAGCCCACACTGTCGATCAGCGCGCCGTCGGCGACAAAGCGTCCTCCGCCGGCAACGGTGATCGTCACGCCCTCACCGACATGGACATCGGAAATCAGAGCCAGCGTTTCTCCAGAGATGGTGGTGTCGCTGTTTATGTGAATCGAGCCGAGACTGTTGAAGAAGGTTACCGTCCCCCCGAGCGTGCTGGGCTCGCCGTTGCCGCCGATTTCGAGATCGGCGTTGTTCACCGCCAGATTCGCGCCGGAAGCGACATCGAGACTGCCCAGCTTCAGTTTGGAACCCGCCGGGACCTTGCCTTCCGCGCCGCCTTCGAGCGTAAGCTTGCCGTCGAGGTCGAAGGAACCCCGCTCGCCGATCAAGAACCTTTCCGTAACCACGATCGATCCGCTGGAAACCACGTTGGCGTCGCGGCCGATCGTCGCGTCTTTGAGCACCAAGGTGCCGTTGCCGGTTATCGTAACCGTCCGGCCTTCTCCGACGTTCAAATCGTCCAGTATCAAGGTTCCGCCTTCGGCGATTTCGATTTGGCCGTCCTCGTCGAACGACAGGTTTTCGACTTCCTCGGTTTCGTTCTCGGCGACCGAACGCGAGACCACTTCGAACTCGAGCGTATCGGAGAGCTCGGTGTTCTCGGTGTTGGTCGCGCTCGCAGAGATCGTGACCGATCCCGTCACCGTTCCGGCCGTGAGGGTGATTTCCGCAACCCCTTCCGCCGCTTCGATCGTCTCCAGACCGTACACCAGTCCAGTTCCCTCGCCGCGGAGGAAATCGATCGCCAAACCGGCGTCGTCGCCGGCGGCGACAACGTTCCCCGAATCGTCGAGGAGGGTCGCCGTCAGATTCCGGGAGTCGCCGGCTTGCAACGGTCCGGTATCGCCGAACAGCACCAACTGACTCGGCACCGCCCCGGCTTCCACCGTGACCTCGGCGCCGGGCGTCGCATCCAATCCCGAAGCGGAAGCCGTCAGGATCAACGTCCCCGGCGTGGAATACACCAGGTCGTCAAACACCGCCAGACCGTCGGCGGCGGATTGTACCGGCGCTCCCTCGGCGAACGAACCGCTCGACGGGGTGACGGTCACTTCCGTGTCGTCACCGGTGCGGTTGCCCCAATAGTCGGTGATCTCGACGCTGAACGGCGTCCAGACCTCCCCCGCGACAACCGTATCGGCCGGTTGTTCGGACCAGACGAGTTTGACGGCTTCGGCCGGCAGCACTTCGACTTCCAGTTCGCGCCCCGTCGCGGTGATCCCGGTCCCGGTGCCGGAGATGGTCGCCCGCGCGTCGATCTCGGCGCTTTCCGCATGGTAGAGCGTCATGTCGATGGTGAACCGCCCCTCGTCGAACGCAATCAACGTCTGGGACTCGAAGGCCGCACGGTCGAAGCTCGGCCCCACCCACGGCTCTTCCTCGACATCGGTTGACGGTGACGCGCCCCAGAAGGTGACGAAGCGCGTGCCATCGTAATCCGTAACGCGGTTGCCGTGGGGATCGCGGGCGGTAACCGTAATCTCCTGGCTGTCACCGGCGGTTTGGGTGGCCGACCCGGCGATGGTCAGATGGTGCGGGAACGAAGCCCGTACTTGAATTCCGTCCTGCTCGCCCCAAGCGGCCGGATCCTCGGCGTCTTCCACCGCGACCCATTGTCCGCCGGACGTTTTGAGAACGACCGCATCGTCGAACACGACCGTTCCCTGGTCCTCCGCCGTGAAGGTGTAAGCGGCGGGAAGATCCGCTTCGGTATCGCTCGACGAAAAGATCACCGTACCGACGTAATCGGTTTTCAAATTCCCATGGAAATCGTAAGCCGCGATAGTTACGGAAGCGCTCGATCCGGCCACGAAATCCTGGTCGATTCCGCTCGCGACAAAGTGATCGATCACGTTGGGCGTGATGTCGGCGGCCAGCGGACCGGGCTCACTCAAGGTGTAATTGCCCTTGTCCGCTCCCACCAGGAATGCGGCGAAGTTCGTCGTCACCGGAATATCCCGGCCGACGTCCGG
>SLOW01000229.1 GCA_007132315.1 Opitutales bacterium | reverse complement strand
TGCCGTATTTTTTCTTTTCAGGGCGAAAAAAAGCCCTTCGCCGCGACCGGCGAGGGGCTCGGGGCGCACCCGTCATGGGTCGCCCGGTTTTCAGATTGGTTCGGCTTATTTCTTCCGGAAAATCAGAATGCCCCACTTGAGGTTGCCCTGTCTTCCGTTGTCCACCCAGTGCCGGAGACCTTTTTCCATCTTTTCGACATAACTCTTGCCGCTTTTCTCCAGAAGTTCGTCGCGGTGTTTTTCCAATTGCTTGAGTACCGTGCCGTAGTGCTTGGCGAGATGTTCGGAAAGATCGACGACCTCGACTTCCTCCAGCCCGAAGTCCTTGGCCGCCTGGCGGTAGGACTCGATTGATCCCAGTGTGTCGAGCTTCAGCCGCTGGAGAACGGGTTTCAAGCCCTCGGGATCCGCTTCTTCGCTCTGCATCGGATCCGTGAAGATCAGAATGCCGCCGCTCTTCAACACCCGGGCGGCCTCGTGTAGGGCTTTGCGGCGGTCGCCGCTGTGCAGGAACGAATCCTGAGACCAGACCACGTCGAAGCGTTCGTCGCGGTACGGGACGTTCTCAAAATCCCCTTCGTCCACGACGATCTTCTGGGTCAGGCCGGCCTCGGCGTTGAGCCGGCGGTTGCGGCTGTTCTGGACGACGCTGAGATTGAGGCAGGTCACCCCGCAACCGTATTTCCGCACGAGGTAACGGGCCGACCCGCCGTACCCCGCACCCAAATCCAGCACCTCGGATTCGGCGTCCAGCTTGGCCGGGAGATGTTGCGTCATCAGGTCGAGGGTCCGCTGGCTGGCGTCCGCGATCGCTTCGCCTTCTTTCTCGTACACCCCGATGTGGATATCCTCGCCGCCCCAAATGGTGGCGTAGAAGTTGTCCGCGGCCGAGCTGTCGTAATAGTCCCGGCTCTGGGACACAACGACCGAACGGTCGTGATATTCCCCCTCCAGTTCGCTCGGATCCAGGTACTTCTTCTCGGCGACATGGATATAGAAATCGGGATCCTGCTCCTGATAGGTTTCCTTGAAATCCCCGTACGTCTTGATCCGCTGGAACCCGACCTCCCGCATCAGGCGGGTGGTGTAATCCTTGCGCAGCGGAAACATATTGAGATGAAACACCGATTTGTCGGGGAATTCGTACCGGAACCGCGCCAGGCCCGGGTCAATGTATTCCGGCTCCGCCTTCACGTTGTCTCCGCAATAGTAGTACGTATGCTTGGAGGAAAATCCGTGATCCAGCATGCTGTCGTAATTGCGCTGATCCAGGATCAACACCCCGTCGTGATTGAGCAGGGCGTAAAATTCCGCCAGCGTCTTGCGCCGATCGTGCTCGGAATGCAGGTGGGTGAATGAGTTCCCCAGGCAGATCACCGCGTCGAATTTGCCGTGCACATCGCGGTTCATCCAACGCCAGTCGGCCTGCACGGTCCTCAGAATAAAGCCGCGCTCCTTGCCGTTGGCGAAGGCCTTGGCCAACATCTCGGGGCTGCCATCCGCCGTCACCACTTCGAATCCCGCTCTGAGGAGGCGCACCGAGTGAAAACCCGTTCCCGCCGCCGCGTCGAGCACGCGCCTGGCGCCGCGCTTCTTCAGTTCGTTGATAAAAAACTGACCTTCGCTGGTTTCGCGGGCATCCCAATCGATCAGTTCGTCCCACTTGTCGACGAACTGGTGGATATACTCCTCTTTATAGTGGTCCGTGTCGCGGACCTCGATGGGATTGTCTCCGTATTCCTGTAGTTTCTCTTCTTTCGTTGCCATAATTTCCTGTCGTTTCAATGGCGGCCGTCCTGCGAACACCCGCGCGTTTCCCCATCAAGCTGACTCGTGGACGCGAGCGGAAAAAAGCCGATTCAGCGGGCGCGCATGGGAGAAGGATTTCCCCGCACACTCCCTGGCGTTTTTTCCAGCCATCCAGAAAGGTTCATCTCTACCACAGATCGATGCAATGTGAAGCCTCTTTTTCATAATACGATGGTAACCGACTGATAGATTATGATTTCCGGGACTCCAACCTTGACCCTGGCCGGCCGGAGCCGTAAACGGAAAGGCTCGCCGCCTACCTGAATACCGTGATCGCACTCGACGCCATAATCGATTTCCTCGCCGGCCTCTGGCCGCTCTTCGCCGCGGGCGCCACGCTGCTGATGTCGATCATCGCCTCGGTTCACGCCATTCTCACCAAACGCGAGACCAGCGCGGCCGTCGGCTGGGTGGGAGTGATCTGGCTGGCGCCTTTTATCGGCACCGTTCTCTACCTGATCCTGGGCATCAACCGGATCAGCCGCCGCGCCATGAACCGGCGCGGAGACATTCCGGCCTTTCACGCCTCGGACCGGCTCGAACCCTGCACCCTGGAGTCCCTCGAGGAGTACCTGCCGGCGGACAAGCGCCACCTGGCCTCGCTCGCGAGCGTGGTCAACCGTCTCACCAGCCGGCCGCTCCTCGGCGGAAACCGGATCATGCCACTACTGGACGGCGACGATGCCTACCCGCGCCAGCTCGAAGCGATCGAAGACGCCCGCTCCTCGGTTTCCCTGACCACCTACATTTTCGCCAACGACAGGACCGGACGCGCGTTTGTTGACGCCCTGGCAAGGGCGGTAAAGCGGGGCGTAGAGGTGCGCGTGCTGATCGACGCGGTGGGCGCCCGCTATTCGTTTCCGACCATCCTCAACCGCATGAACCGCGCCGGGATCAACGTCGCGCGCTTCATGCCGTCGATCGTTCCCTGGCAGATGGCCTACCTGAACCTGCGCAGTCACCGCAAAATTCTCGTGGTGGACGGGCAAATCGGGTTCACCGGCGGCATGAATATCGCTCAGGGCAATCGGCTGCGGGATAAGCCGTCACACCCGATCCGGGATCTCCATTTCGAGGTCGCCGGCCCGGTGGTGAGCGAGCTCCAGGAGGCCTTCGCCGAGGACTGGGCGTTCAGCCGGGGCGAAACCCTTTCCGGCCGGCGCTGGTTTCCCGAAACCGAACCGGCGGGCGACGTCATCGCCCGCGGTATCACCGACGGTCCGGACGAATCCTTCGACCGCCTGCGGCTGACCCTGCACGGCGCCCTGGCCACCGCGCGGGAGTCGGTGCGAATCGCCACGCCGTACTTCCTTCCCGACAATTCCCTCATCAACGCCATCAACACCGCCGCCATGCGCGGGGTGGAGGTCGACATCCTGGTACCGGAACACAACAATCTCCGTTTCGTGGACTGGGCCTCGCTGGCCCAGATCGACCAGCTCCTCCGCTGGGGCTGCCGTGTGTGGCGAACCCCGCGACCCTTCGAACACACCAAACTCATGGTGGTGGACGGCTTTTGGTCGCTCCTCGGTTCGGCCAACTGGGACCCGCGCAGCCTCCAACTGAACTTCGAGTTCAACCTCGAATGCTACCAACACGACCTGGCGGCCCGCCTGGAACAGTTGGTCCTGGAGAAAAAAAAGGGTTCCCGGGAACTCACGCTCGCCGACGTCGAGGGCCGCCCGCTGCCGGTCAAGGTTCGCGACGGCGTCGCCCGCCTGCTCTCCCCTTACCTGTAATCGCCCGTTTTTTTACGTGCCATTGTACCGACGATAATCTAACGTATTCCCATGGCGCAAACGTTGGAAGATCGCCACGAGCCCATCAGGCAGTTCGCCGTCTTTATGGAGAACAAGCTCGGACGGCTCAACGACCTGATCCGGGTACTCGCGGAAAACGACGTGCACGTGATGGCGATGACCGTGCTCGACACGACGGACAGCTCGATCCTGCGTCTGATCGTGGACGATCACGAACAGGCGGCCGCCATTCTCAAGAGAAAGAATTTCCTGTTCACCGAAACCCCCGTGCTGGTCCTGGAAATGCACTCGGCCGCGGAGCTCCACAAAGCGCTGTGCGCCCTGCTCGAAGCCGAAATCAACATCCATTACACCTACGCGTTCATCACCCGCCCCCAGGGGAAATGCGCCCTGGCGTTCAGTCTGGAGGACCCCGACGTCGCCGCCCACGCCCTGCGGCACAGCGGGTTCCGCATCCTGAACCGGAGCGATATCTGCCGATAGAAGTCCTTTTCCGCCGAGTCCCGCCCCGAATGCCTTGACATGCCGCCTGGCCGTTTGAGATCTTCTAATAACCTCCGATAAAAACGTTAATCCCCGGCGTTGTCGCGGATTTGTGGTTATGCCGGGCACGGACGGTTCAGACCGTCCGATGACTACCGAGCATTCTTCCAGCCATGACCCGTCCGCCGCACCGTCTCCCCCTCCGCTGTTGCTCCGCGCTGTGCCTCGTCGCCTGCTTCGTTCTGCCGGCCCAGGTCAAGAGCGCCGGCAACGTCACCCAAACGTTCGAGCTCGCCCCGGGCTGGAACGCGGTTTACCTGGAAGTCACTCCCGAGGACAACGCGCCGCAGGCGGTCTTCGCTAACCTGCCGCTGAAAATGGCCTGGGCGTTTTTTCCGGCTTCCGGTCCGGCCGAGTTTATCGCCGACCCCCACGAGGACCTGTGGAACACACCGGGCTGGCACGTGTTCATTCCCGAGGGGCGCGAAGATTCCGTGCTCACCAATCTGCACGCGGTGCCCGGCGGGCGCGCCTACCTGCTCAAGATCGACGCCGACGAAAGCGTGACTTGGAGCGTCGGCGGCGCCCCGGTCCACCGCTCCCCCGACTGGGAACCCAACGCCTACACCCTCACCGGCTTCCCGATTGATCCGGAACAGACGGTCAACTTCGGCGCCTATTTCGGCCCCTCGCCGGCGCACCGCAACCAGGCATACTACCGCCTGACTCCCGAAGGCGAATGGACGCGGGCACACAACAGCGCGATCCTGGAACGCGGGGAAGCGTATTGGGTGTTCACCGACCGCGCTTCAAACTACCAGGCCCCCCTCGAGGTGGAGCTGGAAACGGGCCGGTCGCTCGATTTCGGCGAACAGTCCGCCGAACGCCTCATTCATCTCGAAAACCACACCGACTGGCCCATGTCGGTTTCACTCGCGAACGACGACGGCTTTCCGCTGCTCCGGGGATTCGGCAACGAATCGGGCGAGACCGAGTGGGAAACCTTCGACCAGTTCTCCCTGGAACTTCAAGCAGGCGAGCGCCGCACCGTTCGCGCCGGCCTGAGGCGATCCGAAATCAACGGTGACGCCCGAGGGATCCTGGTTATCGCCGGCGGCGATTCCCAGCACAAGATTCCCATGATAGCTGAGGAACCCGCCTCCCAGGCCGGAGCGGTGCCCCAAGCCGTGCCGATGCAGGACGGCGACGAAAACACACTCGGCGGCCTGTGGGTGGGAACGGTGACGGTGAACGCCGTCAGCGACGTGAACGACCCGGAAGACGCCAGCGTACCGCGCCCGACTCCCGCGGAGTTCTCCAAGCGCATTATCGTACACGTGAAAGACGCCGACAACGCCCGCCTGCTCAAGCAAGCCATTCTTTTGTGGCAGGATGGCGATGCCGGGGAAACGGTGGAGGATCCCGCCGCGCCGGGACGCTACGTGCTCGTGTCCGATCACGACCTGATTCCCTATTACAAAGGGGCCACCCTGCGCGACGGCCGGCCGTTCGGCCACCGGGTCAGCGCCGCCAGCATCGATTTCGAAGGCTCCGAACTGCCCATGAAGGGAACCTTCGGCGACGAACTGCAAGCCGAATTAACCGTGTCGCGCGACCTGCCGACCAATCCGTTCCGCCACCGCTTCCACCCGGACCACAACCACCTCGACCTCGACGGCAACCCGCTGGGCGAGGTCTCGGTGGGTCGCGAGGAGGTCTGGCCGGTCGAACGGGAGATCGCCCTCCACTTCGTCGGCAACGCCACCGGTTCACCGCAAGACGGCCATTCCCGGCTCGAAGGCGACTACCGGGAGACCCTGACCCATCTCCACAGCAAGCCCATCCACCTTGAAGGCGAATTTCACCTGCGCCGCGTCAACCCGATTCGCGAACTCAACCCGGAACCCTGAGGCAACCGCCTCTCCCAGCCCATGAACCCTGCATCCCTCTATCCTCGTCTCCTCCCATCATTGGCTCGAACCCTCGGTCCGGGGCCGATCGGAGCAGTCCTGTTCCTGACTCTCGGTATGGCAGCCGCCCAGGCCTTCGAGGCCCAAACCCCCACCGCCACCTCGATCCGGATCGACGGCGGCGAGCAGGACCGCGTTTACGCGACCCACATCGATTCGGCCGGCAACATTCATATCGTCGGCAGTTTCACCTCCTCGACGTTGCGTTTGACGCTGTTCGGAGAAGGCGACGTCGATGCGCCGAACGGGGAGGTGGTCGAGATCGAGGACCACACGTTGACTCACGGCGGCGCCGGGCGGAACCTTTTCGTCGCCAAACTCAATGCGCAGGGCGAGCCGGAATGGGTCCAAACCGCGCCAAGCGACAGCCACAATGCGGCAACCGGCGTTGTCACGGACGAGGACGGGAACGTCTTTATCGCTGGTTGGTTCTCCGGAAGCACCACGTTCAACGTCTCAGTGGACCCCGAGATCGCACACGGCGGAGCCGCGGGCAACCTGGACTTCCGGTCCAATCTCTTTATCGCCAAACTGAATCCCGCCGGCGCCTGGCAGTGGGTCGAGCCATTCGAGTTCGGTTTGACCAGTCATTTCGAGCGCGACGACGATGACGACGGCGGAACCGTGATCGGTTCGTTCGGGCTTCGTACCAACCGACTCGAATACGAAAGCAATTCCCTTTTCCGCGACGAAGAAGGCAACCTGTACGTCACCGCACGGACAAGTTCGAACAACGCCCAGGGAAACAGTTTCTCCCGAAGCACAAATCTCGGCGGCTTTGTCACCCGGCT
>SLOW01000078.1 GCA_007132315.1 Opitutales bacterium | reverse complement strand
CTTGTAATGAACCGATCCGCTCATGTCGCCGGCGACGAACGCGTCGATGCGGTCCCGGACTTTGTAGATCCGATCCACGAACGCGTTGGTTCGCACGGTGAGGGAAAAATGGTGAACCTCCTCTCCCTCGAAAATCCGATTGGGATGGACCTCCAGCACGGCCGTTCCGGCGGAGAAAATACCCCAGCGGAGATTGAACGTCAGCTTCTCCCCGGGCTGGAAGGGCCATTCGGCGGCCTCGTCCGCCGAGGCCGTCGCCACCGTAGCCCCCCATACCACGAGGCCTGAAAGCATCCATGCAGACAATCGCTTCATCATCGTTGAACCGGACATAATTCCGCTTCGGCTCATGACATTCCGATTCGGGCGAAGTGTCGGTAAAGTTTTGCTTTTTTTGACGATAAGGTGGAACGATGGGCCCCGCTCGCTTACGGTATCGAATCCGTTTCAACGAATCGGCCTTTCCAAAAACACCTGGAGACCATTCACATGAGCCCAATCGAAATCATCCTGCAATTCCTTGTGTTCACCACCGTCGCCGGCTTGGCCGGAGCGGCCGCCATGGACGGAATCATGATCCTGATCACCCGCAGCGGTTTTACCGAAGCCCGGATGACCACCGCCCTGGGCGGTATGTTCACCCGATCGCTCGAAACCGCGCGGGTTGTCGGCTGGTTCATTCACGGGGTTTCCGGCGTGTTGTTCGCGATGATCTACACCCTGCTGTTCATGGCCTTCGGCCTCGAAGCGGCCCTCGCCTGCCTGGCGGCGGGTGTGGGCCTGAGTTTTCTCCACGGCATCGTCATCAGCATCATGCTGGTGATGGTGGTCTCCGAGCACCACCCGATCGAACGCTTCCGCAACGCCGGCATCCAGGTCGGCGTCGCCCACCTGGCCGGGCACCTGGCTTACGGTTTCGTCGTCGGACTGATCGTCGGCCTGTCCGGTTTTGTCGCCCGCTCGGCGGGCCTTTGACCGCCGGCGGTCTCCAATCGGCCGAATAGGAAAGCCGCGACAAATCCGGTGTTGGAAATGCGCGGATTTTTGACGAGGGTGTTGCCCTTCCGTCATGCATCGTCCGAACCAATCGCCCATTCGCCTGCGCGGCGTCCGCCAGAACAACCTGAAGAACCTGGACCTCGACCTGCCCCGGGGAACGTTCATTGTGGTTACCGGTCTCAGCGGCACGGGCAAATCCTCCCTCGTCTTCGACACCCTGCACGCCGAGGGACAACGGCGCTACGTCGAAACCTTCAGCCCCTACACCCGGCAATTCCTGGAAATGCTCGACCGCCCCGACGTCGACGGCATCGAGAACATCCCGCCCTCGATCGCCATTGAACAGCGCAACACGGTCAAGACCTCGCGATCGACGGTGGGAACGATGACCGAGCTCTGCGATTATTTCAAAGTCTGGTTCAGCCACGTCGCCGAGCTCTTCGACCCGCAAACCGGTGACACGATCGAGGACGAAACCCCGGCGGTCATCTGGAAAAAAGCCCGCCGGCAACTGGGCGAACAAACGCTGCTGGTGACTTTTCCCGTCCCCAAACCGGCCAAACTCGGCTGGGACGAAATCTTCGACAACCTGCTGCGCCAGGGCTACCGGCGGGCCGTTTTCGACGGCGCGGCGGAACGGCTCGACGCCCTCCGCGAGCGGGCGCCGGAACTGCCGGCCGACACCGCCGTTCCGCGGCTTCACGTCGTCCAGGACCGCCTCGCCCTCAAGGCCGCCAACCGCCGGCGCTTCCTGGAGGCGGCCGAAACCGGCCTGCACTTCGGCAACGGAGAACTCGTGCTGTTCGCCCCCGACGGCGGGTCCGGAACACGGTTCTCCACCGGCCTGCGCTCGCCCGCCACCGGCGAGCAATTTCGCGAACCGATTCCGGCCCTGTTCTCCTTCAACTCGCCGCTCGGAGCCTGCCCGCGTTGCCGCGGCTTCGGACGCATCATCGAGATCGATTACCAACTGGCCGTGCCCGACCGCGCGTTGAGCCTCGCCGACGGCGCGGTCCGCCCCTGGCAGGGCGAGGTGTACGGCGAGTCCTATCGCGACATGCTGCGCTTCGCCCGCAAAGCCGGCATTCCCACCGACGTGCCCTTCGACGAGCTGTCCCGCGAACACCGCGATCTCATCCTGTTCGGCGAACCTGGTTACGGCATCGGCGGCAAGGACTGGCCGCAAGCCTGGTACGGGGTGAAAGGGTTCTTCGACTACCTCGAGACCAAGACCTACAAGATGCACGTGCGCGTCTTCCTGTCCCGCTACCGCGCCTACCGGACCTGTCCCGAGTGCGGCGGCGCCCGGCTCCAGCCCGAGGCCCTTTGCTGGAAATGGCGCGGCCGGCGCCTCCCCGATCTGTACCGGATGGCGGTGAGCGACCTGCTCGCCCTGCTTCGCCGGCACAAGACGCCCGACGGCCCGCGCCGCGAACAGGCCGAACTCGCCTTCAACGCCATTCTCGGCCGGCTGGGCTACCTCGACCAGGTCGGCCTCGGGTACCTCACACTCGACCGCACCTCGCGCACCCTTTCCGGAGGCGAAGTCGAACGCGTCAATCTCACCTCCTGTCTCGGCACTTCCCTGGTGGATACGCTGTTTGTCCTGGACGAACCGTCCATCGGGCTGCATTCCCGGGACATCGACCGCCTGATCGGTATCCTGCGCCGGCTGACAGCCCTGGGCAACACCGTGGTTGTGGTGGAACACGACGAAGCCATGATACGCGCCGCCGACCACGTGCTCGAACTCGGCCCCGACCCCGGGAGCGCGGGTGGGCACCTGGTTTTTCAGGGCGACCAAACGGCGCTGCTCGCCTCCCCGGACAGTCTGACAGGTGCCTACCTTTCCGGATGCAAGACCATCGATCCGCCTGAAAACCGGCGCTCCGTCGCGCCTCCTCCGGCCCGGATGGGACGCCGTAACTCCGAAAATTGGATACGTTTCCGCAAAGCGAACAAACACAACATTCGCGCCCTCGACGTCAGCATTCCCCTGCGCCGCCTGGTTTGCCTGACCGGCGTCTCCGGCTCGGGCAAATCCACCCTCCTCGACAACGTGATCCACCAGGGACTCCTGGCGGCGCGCGGCCAACGGCCCGAGGATCCCGCCGGATTCCACCGCCTCGACGGCGCCGACGCCGCGGGAGAAATCGTGCTGGCCGACCAATCGCCGGTCAGCCGCACGCCGCGCTCCAATCCCGCCCTTTACGCGGGCGCCTGGGACGGCATCCGCAAGTTGTTCGGCAACACCGAAGGCGCCGTCGCACGCGGATTCACCCCGTCTCACTATTCGTTCAACAGCGGCGAAGGCCGGTGCGAGACGTGTCAGGGGCTCGGATACGAACGGGTGGAAATGCAATTCCTCTCCGACATCCACATACCGTGTCCCGTCTGCGAGGGACGCCGCTTCAAGGACGAAGTGCTGGCCGTCACCTGGCGGGAAAAGTCGGTGGAAGACGTCCTTCGCATGACAACGGACGAGGCCCGCCTGTTTTTCCGTGACCAGCGAACGATCGAACCCCGGCTTCGCTCCCTCTGCGAGGTCGGGCTGGGTTATCTCACCCTGGGCCAGCCGCTGAACACGCTCTCCGGGGGGGAGTCGCAGCGGCTCAAACTGGTCAAATACCTGGCCGGGCTCAACCCCGGCGTCGAAGACGAAAAAGGCGCGTTGCTGCTCATCGACGAACCCACCACCGGACTGCACCGGCACGACATCAAGCGCCTGATCGGCGTCCTCCAGGCCCTGGTCGATCGCGGTCATAGCGTGGTTGTGATCGAACACCAACTCGACGTAATCAAGGCCGCCGACTGGCTCTTGGAGATCGGCCCCGGAGCGGGCGCCGAGGGAGGAAAACTGGTCGCCCAGGGCACACCCGAAACCCTCGCCGCCGCCGCGTGTCCCTCCGCCCCGTTTATCGCCGCCGCCCTCGGCGGCGTGCCCGAACCCGCCGTCCGTGCCGCCGAACCGGCCGCGCCGTACCGCGCGAACAACGGCGACACCGCCATCAGTCTGGCCGGCGCCCGCGAGCACAATCTCAAGAACCTCTCCGTCGAGATTCCCCATCACCAAATCACTGTGGTCACCGGGGTCTCAGGCTCCGGAAAATCGACACTGGCGTTCGACATCATTTTCGCCGAAGGCCAGCGGCGCTTCATGGAATCGATGTCCGCCTACGCCCGGCAATTCGTCGAGCAATTGCCGAGACCCGAAATCGACGCCCTGGCGGGCATTCCGCCCACAGTCGCCATCGAACAACGCGTCACCCGCGGCAACCGCAAATCGACCGTGGCCACCGTCACCGAAGTGGCCCAGTACCTCCGCCTCCTCTACGCGCGCATCGGCGTCCAGCACAACCCGTCCACCGGCCAACCGGTCATCACCCAAAGCCGCGACGCCCTGCTGAACCGTCTGCGCAAACTGCTGAAGGATTCCGCCCTGCGCAAAGCCCGGAGCATCCTGCTGTGCGCGCCGCTGGTCCGCGGCCGCAAGGGACACCACGAACCGGTGGCCACGTGGGTGGCGGACCACGGCTTCGACACCATGCGCATCGACGGAAAACTCGTGCCGGTCTCCCGGTTCCGGCGCCTGGACCGCTACCGCGAGCACGACATCGAGGTCGTAGTGGGCGACCTTGTCCGAAAGGAAAGCCGCCGCGCCGGGGCACTGGATGATCAACTAAACACCGCCCTGCGCCTCGGGCGCGGCGCCTGCTTTCTCTTACACCCGCAGCGCGGTGTGGTGGCGTGGCTCTCGACCAGCCGAACCGATCCACTGACCGGGGAATCCTTTCCCGAACTCGACCCGAAACACTTCTCCTTCAACTCATCCCGGGGCTGGTGTCCCACCTGTCGCGGCCACGGACGCCTGTACCCCGATCTCAACGATGAGGAGGAAGCACCTGATGAACCCACCGAGGAAGACGCCCCCTGCCCGGACTGCGGAGGAGAACGGTTGAACCGGCTCAGCCGGGCGGTGAAGCTGGCCTTTCGCGACGGTTCCCGCCGTTCCCTGCCGCAGCTCCTCCAACTGCGCGCCGGCGATCTGGTGAACGTGCTGAAGAACCTCGAGCTGGACGCGCGCGGACGCAGGATCATCCGCGACATCCTGCCGCGCATCGAGGAGCGCCTGCGTTTCCTCGATGAGGTCGGCCTGTCCTACCTCAGTCTCGACCGTTCGGCGCAGACCCTCTCCGGGGGCGAAGCCCAACGTATCCGGCTGGCCGGACAGCTCGGTTCGAACCTCTGCGGCGTGCTGTACATCCTCGACGAACCCTCCATCGGCCTCCATTCCCGCGACAACGAACGCCTGCTCAAATCGCTGCGCCGCCTCCGCGACCAGGGGAACACCCTCCTGGTGGTCGAACACGACGAGGAAACCATGCGCGCGGCCGACGGGATCCTCGACCTCGGCCCCGGCGCCGGTATTCACGGAGGCGAGCTGCTCGCCCACGGCACCCTGGCCGCGCTGACCCGCAACAGGAAATCGCTCACCGGCCAATATCTCAAACGCGCCCCCCGACGGCCCCTCCGGGGCTCCCACCGCGATCTGCCGCCCGTTCCGCGTGCGGGCAGGCGCCTCGGCGACACCGACTGGCTCGTTCTGCGAAAACCGGCGCTGCGCAATCTCAAGGGCGACGACCTCCGGCTGCCCCTCGGTCGCCTGGTGATGGTCTGCGGTGTCTCCGGCGCCGGTAAATCCACCCTGTTCCGTGATTTGCTCCGCCCGCTGGTCCAGCACGCCGCCCGCCAGCGGCTGAAACGCCTGCGCCCGGCCGACCTGGCAAAAACCGACCGTTTGTTGCCCGCGAGCGGAAACGCCGGCCGCAAAGCCGCATTTGCCGAACTGGTCAACGGAGACCGATTCCGGCGTGTGATCGAGGTGGATCAAGCCCCCATCGGCAAGACCCCGCGCTCCACGCCGGCCACCTATCTGGGCGCCTTCGACCTGATCCGCCAGGTGTACGCGTCCCTCCCCGAAGCCAAGGTCCACGGCTACCAGCCCGGAACCTTCTCCTTCAACACCGCCGGAGGCCGATGCGAAACCTGCAAGGGGGCCGGCCGCATCAAACTCGAGATGAACTTCCTCCCCAACAGTTACCTGCCGTGCGAGGAATGCGGTGGCCGACGCTACGGGCAGGAGCTTCTCGAGCTCAAATGGAACGGTCAATCCATCGCCGACGCCCTGGCGATGACCTTCGAAGAAGCCGCCGTCCATTTTGGTTTCCACACGCGTATCCGAACCATGTGTCAGCTCATGGTGGATACGGGCCTGGGATACCTGACACTCGGCCAGAGCAGTCCGACACTCTCCGGCGGCGAAGCCCAGCGCATGAAACTGGTGACCGAGCTGATCAAGGGAGAAACCCAGGTCACCGACCGCCCATCCGAGAACCACAACCTCTACATCCTGGAAGAACCGACCATCGGCCTGCACTTCAGCGACTGCGACCGGCTCATCCACGTCCTGCACCGGCTGGTCGATCAAGGTCACACCGTTGTGGTCATCGAACACAATATCGACCTCCTCGCCGAAGCCGATTACCTGGTCGAAATCGGTCCCGAAAGCGGCGATCAAGGCGGCCGCATCCTGCACCAGGGCACGGTGGCGGAATTGTCCGCCTGCCGCCAAAGCCCAACCCGCCCCTTCCTGGAAGGCCGACTGAGTTGAGCCCATCTCCAGTGCATTCCGGTTCCTGATTAGCGCCGATTAGTGATTCGAAAACCCGGAGCCAAAGAGCAATCCCATGTTAAAAAAATGATTCCCCCGGTAGGCCGCTCCGTGAGGAGCGGGTCCCGGGTGCGCCCCGGCACGCCACCCTGTCCTCACGGACAGGCCTACGCAAGACCGCCCTTGTCCCAAGCCGGCGGAGCCGGTACCAAATCGTAGCGCGCCGCTTCAGCCAGCGCAGTTCCGTGAGCCCGAAG
>SLOW01000262.1 GCA_007132315.1 Opitutales bacterium | reverse complement strand
GCCATCCTTATTCTCTCAACCGCGTATCCGTTTTATGATTACGAAGATCCTTCCATATTTCCAGCAATTGGCAGCGAAAACAAACTACTTCCCGCCGGAATTCCCCAGCACCCGGTGGAGCAGGGCCGCCGCATCGTCCGGCAGCGATTTTGCCAGCTCAAGCGCCTCCTTCTGTCCCCGCTCGGACATTTTCGCCCAGGTTTTCCGGAGAATCGTGTGCATCTTTTCTTCGCTGTGTTTCGAGGCAAAACCGGCAAACTCGTTTTCCAAAAAGACCAGGCAAATCACATCCTCCAGGGTCTGCACCTCCGGATCGGTCTTCAGGCCCTTCTTCTGCAGGAGATCCTTGACCCGCTGAATCAGTCCGGTCTCAAAACCGCACCCACGCAGGACCCGCTCCGCCTGTTCGCCGTGAAAAATCGTCAGCTCGCTTCGCCACGTCTTGTAACCGAGCTTCCCCTCCGGGTATTCGCTCCGGGGCACCGTCCACCTCCGGATATGCTGACACCGCGCCGCCAATTGCAACGCCTCGCTCGCCCCCGGTTCGAGCACCTCCAGCCAGTGGGTCATGCGGCGGTGATAGCGCAGACTCCAGGGCACTTCCACCCCGTTGTCCGACACCCGTTTCGGATCCTCGGCGTGGATTTCGTCGAACCGGCGGAAAACCTCGGCCAATGTTGCTGATGAATCGTCCATAACCAGATTTAGGCCGGTCTGCTTTCGTCGGTCTCCCGATCGATATCCTCCAGGCGGTGGCGGAAACGATGATAAAGATACCCGATTCCGAGCAAGACGAAAGCCAGGACGCCAAAAGTAATAATTCTGTTCAGCGTATCCTGAATATCCACGAAAAACAATCGAAATACGGCCAGTCCCACCCCGCCAAGCGCCACCAGGCGATAGGGTTGAACGCGGCAAGCCAATCCTGCGGCAAAAAGCGTCACGGCAGCCACGCCCCACACCACCGTAGCGTAGGCTTCCAGCCCAAGTTGCGGGTGGACCGCGGCCAAAACGGGAAGCGCCATCGCGGCAACCGCAATCGCTCCCCACACCCGAGGAGCGACGGCAGCCGACGACCACCGCACCCGGCGCACGGTGAGCACCCCGAAAACCACCGTCAGAACCGACGCCGGAATCGCCACCAAGAAAAATGCAAGCCCCGGAGAAATCTCGCCGATGCGCTCGGGCCACCAAAGCAAACGATACGCTTCGCCGTGCGCGCCCGCCACGAGGGCCGCGGACAAACACCCCCATGCGCCGATCCCGTAGCGGCGCCATATCAGTACTCCCGCCAGGGCGACGGCGGCCAGGCCGGCCGCCTGCCCCGCAGCATGAACGACCTCGTAAACCGCAATCGCGAGGGCCGCCGTCGCGACCAGCCCTCCGCTCCACTCCAGAACGCGACAGTTGCGCGCCGCCACCGCCTGCCCCACATCCAAACCAGGCCAAACGCCACCCGCCGCAAACAGGTAGCCCACGGACAGCAACACCATCAACGCGACGGCCGGCACCGTCGCGCTCCCGCAGGCGCCGCACCTCCAGTCGCAACGCATCTACGGACCACCGCAATTCCCGGTTCTGTCGTCGCGCCCCAACCGCCAGACATAGCGCTACCACGGCAATCACCGGGACCGCCAAAAGCAGGGCAGCCAAGATAACGATCAGCGCGTCCAAATCGGTCCTTTCACGGGGCTCCGGCCAAACAGACTCCCTTCAAATCCGTCTTCTTGGAAAAACCGGCCGTTGTCAAGCGGCCAGCTCCGCAACACAATGACGCGCTAATGCCACTGGTCACGATCAACGAGGTTTCGCTGGCGTTTGGAGGCCCACCGCTGCTGGACCGGGTTTCGCTGGAAGTGAATGCGGGCGAGCGCATCAGCCTGCTGGGGCGCAACGGCGAAGGAAAGACCTCGCTCATGAAAATCCTTTCAGGAGAACTCGCCCCCGACTCGGGAGATGTTTCCCGCGACCCGGGCGCCCGCATCGCCCATCTGCGTCAGGACATTCCGGCCGACCTTTCCGGCGCCGTGCGGGAAGCGGTGGAGGGGGCCGCGTCGTTTCCGGACGACTGGGAACGTCCCGCGCGTGTGGACCGATTGATCCAGGAACTCGGCCTGCCCCCGGAGGCCGCCGCGTTCGATCTCTCGGCCGGTTTGAAACGGCGCCTGATCCTGGCCCGGGAACTCGTCGATCCCCCGTCCTTTCTCCTCCTCGACGAACCCACCAACCACCTCGACCTGAAGGCAATCGTCTGGCTGGAAGGGTTCCTGCGACAATTCGCCGGCGCAGTACTGTTCGTGACGCACGACCGGGCTTTTCTGCAGAACCTGGCGACCCGGACCCTGGAACTCGATCGCGGCCAACTGACGAGCTGGACCTGTGATTACGCAACCTACCTCCGGCGCCGCGAAGAACAGCTCGACGCCGAAGCCAAACAACAGGCGGCCTTCGACCGCAAACTCGCCCAGGAAGAGGCCTGGATCCGACGGGGAATCAAAGCCCGGCGCACCCGCAACGAAGGTCGCGTCCGGGCGCTTCAGGCCATGCGCGAGGAACGCCGCGCCCGGCGCGAAAAACAGGGCCAGGTGCGCCTGCAGACAACCGGAGACGAGCGGTCGGGTGAAAAAGTGATCGTCGCCGAAAACATCTCCTTCGATTTCGACAACGTCCCAATTGTATCGAATTTTTCGACACGCATTATGCGCGGCGATCGCGTCGGAATTCTCGGCCCCAACGGCTCGGGGAAGACCACCCTGCTCCGGCTCCTGCTCGGCAGCCGCGAGCCCGCTTCCGGCACCATCGTCCGAGGCTCCAACCTTCAAATCTCCTATTTCGACCAGTTGCGCGAGCAACTTGACCCCGAAAAAACGGTCATCGAAAACGTCGCCGGCGACCGGACCGAAATCGAAATCAACGGCCGGACGCGCCACGTCGTCAGTTACCTGAAAGACTTTCTCTTCACGCCGGATCGAATCCGCGGCAAAGCCCGGAGTCTGTCCGGAGGCGAGCGCAATCGCCTCCTGCTCGCGCGGCTGTTCACACGGCCTTCGAATCTGCTCGTGCTCGACGAACCCACGAACGATCTCGACCTGGAAACGCTGGAATTGCTGGAGGAACGGCTGATGAAGTACAACGGAACCCTCCTGCTGGTCAGCCACGACCGCGCCTTCCTGAACAACGTGGTGACCCAACTGCTGGTCTTCGAAGGCCACGGCCGGGTGGCGGAGTATCCGGGGGGGTACGATGACTACTTGAGAAACCGGCCCGAATCGGCGGCTGCGAAAGCGAAGAACGCCCGAAGCGCACCGCACGCCACAAACAAAGAACCCTCAAATACCCGACGCCCCCGGCGCTTCCTCAACCGCGAACGCCGTGAACTGGAGGAAATTCCCCGATGTATCGATGTTCTGGAGGAGGAACAGGAGGAACTGGGAACCGCGCTCGCGGACCCCGGGCTCTATCAGGACGAATCACGTTTGGCTTCGGTCAAGAAGCGCATGAAGGGGATTCAGGAAGAGCTCGATCGCCTCTATCAACGGTGGGAGGAACTCGAAACGCTTCGGGAATCACTCGAAGGTTGACCGACGGGATGCCAGACCAAAGCCATGTTCCCCCTGCTCGTCGCTTGTCGTTACGATTGCTTATCCCGAGTTCAACCGTTCAGATCAATTCAAGACCGCCGCACCGAGGGTGTTCCTATCAGCGTCGCACCAGACTTCATGCGGGCCTGATCCTGGTGCCGACCGCGGTATGGCTCCCCCCCCGCCGGGTCCGGCAACCCGACCAACCCGCGCACTCTCTAACCCGGTCGAGCGTCAATGCCGGAAGTGAACGAACAGACGGCCGAAATTCTTGCTGTCTTTCTCGATTCGGTGGTACCGGCTCTTCACGTGCGGTTCCTGGAGAAAACGAAGAACACGCTTCTTGAGCTGTCCGCTGCCTTTCCCCGGGATGATCTCCACGGTCCGGATACGCTTGCGAACCGCTTCTTCGATCACGTCTTCCAACGCCCGATCCAGTCGACGCCCGTCGTTGAAGATGTCGTGCAAGTCCAGTTTCAGTTTACTCATAACCTAAAACAACTCCATTTGACGACCTCGAGGCCGGCGAAAGGCGGCGGCCGACAGCTCGGGAGCGGAACGTTCCAGACCGGAGCGCCGCCGGCCAATCCGAAAGAGATCGCGAATCTGCTGAGCGTAAATCCCTTCCCCCCGCATCCGCGACCCGAATCGGGCGTCGTTGAGCCCGCCCTCCCGGATCTGCCGTATCCGGGACAAAACCCATTCCTTTTTGGCGGGAACATGGCACTCGAGCCATTCCGCGAACAGCGGCGCCACCGCATGCGGCAGGCGCAGCACCGTGTAACCGGCGAAGTTCGCCCCGGCTTGCGCCGCCGCTTCCAACAAACAAGGAATCTCATGGTCGGTCAACCCGGGAACGATCGGCGCGGTCATGACACCGACCGGAACTCCGGCGGCGGAAAGCCGGCGAATCGCGTCGAGCCGATGGTCCGGCGATGCGGTCCTGGGCTCCATGGCTCTCGCCAGCGAGCGGTCGAGCGTTGTCAGCGAAACAAATACCGCCGCCGCCTGGTGGGTGGAAAGCTCTGCCAACAGATCGCAGTCCCGGGTAACCAGGTGGTTTTTCGTCACAATGGCAACCGGATTCCGGCATTCCGCCAACACCTTCAGGCAACCACGCGTGATCCCGAGACGCCGCTCCACCGGTTGATAGGGATCGGTCACCCCGCTCATCACCAGCACCCCCGGCTTCCACCGCGGTTTCGACAGTTCCGCACGCAGCAGTTCCGGAGCCTTCTCCTTCACCATAATACGCGTCTCAAAATCCAGCCCGGCGGAAAAGCCCAGGTACTCGTGGGTCGGCCGGGCGTAACAATAGGCACAACCGTGTTCACAACCCCGGTAGGGATTGAGGCTGCGATCGAAACCTACGTCGGGACTGCTGTTACTGGTAACGATGGATTGCGAAACGTCCCTCAGAAAAGTCGTCACGGGCGATTCCCCGGTGCCTTCCTCTTCCGGATCGGGAGCCACATGGCAACGTTCGAAACGGTTGGCCGGGTTCTGCGTCGCTCCCCGACCACGCAGACCCTTCTTTTCTGAATCACGTTCAACCATGCGCACCGGCCCCACCTTGTCCCTCCGATAGCCCCCACAACCAACTATGCACAAACATTCACTGTTATGGATCCCCGTCAATCGCAAACACGGGCTCCTGGCAGCCTAACCCGACTTTCGAAATGGAAGCCTTTGACGGTCCGCCAACCCGCTTCGCTGTGTGAGGGGGGCCAAAGGTCTTCACTACAGATGTTGACTTGGTAACGGTTCGAGACGGTGGTCGGCGCTGATGCGCGGCGGCAGTTCAAGGCCGAGTTGGCCCGGTTCCTGGTCGCAGAGGTTGCAGCGCAGCAGGTAACTTTGAACCAATTTCTCTTTCTTCCTGTACGATCCTTTCTATCAGGCGGTTTATCATTTGATGGAGCGGAATAGCGGATACAATTCGCCTGTGCTGCTGCGATCAAGGCCGTTAACCAAGCCCCATTCAGGCTGCTAGGGCGTTGGGGCGTGGTCATCGCGGGCCCGGGCGGCCGGCCGGCACGAACAGGATTTTGCCGCCCCGTCCCGGACGGGCGGCGTGAGCCAGGGCTTCGCGGAAACCTTCCAGCGGATACACGCCGGCGACCGGTACGCGCAACGTCCCGTCGCGAATCAAATCGAACAGGTCGCGGTACATCGCCCCAATTTTCACCGCGGGGGCTTCCCTCAGCCAGCGGGTGAGCCAGAATCCCCGCAGGGACAGATCGTCAAAGATCAATTGCCGGGTAGGAAAGCGCACCGGTTCGGAAGTCATGCCTCCGAACGTCACCAAGACCCCCCCGGGTGCCAGCAGGCGGAGCACGCCCAGGGCACTCTCTCCGCCGACCGAGTTCAAGCCCAGCCGCGGCCGCACCTCACCCGCCGCTTCGCGGAAGGCTACGCGGAGATCGGAGCCCTCGACAACGACGACATCCCCGCCCGCCTTCCGGACAGCGGCGCCGCCGGCCTCGTCGCGCACCACGTTGAATGTCCGCCAGCCGTAACGCCGGGCCAACTGGATCACGTAACGCCCCACCGCCGAGGTAGCGGCGTTCTGGACGAGCCATTCCCCGGGGCGCAGGGAAACGAAATCGCCCAGCAGGCGCCGGGCGGTCGGCGGATTCACAAAAGCCATGGCCGCCTGCCGCACGGGCAGGTCGTTCGGGACCCGGAGAAGCCCCGCTCCTTTCGCCACAACGTATTCCCGCCAGGTTCCGGGTTCGGAAGGCAGGCGCACCCAGTCACCCGCCCGCACCCCGGCAACCTCGCGCCCGGCGATCGACACCTCGCCCAGCCCCTCGATCCCAGCACCGGCGGGGAACTGCTTCAAAACCGCGTAACGCCCGGCAATCTGACCGAGATCGGCGGGATTGACGGGGGCGGCGAGGGTTCTCAACAGCACCTCGTCGGCGTCCGGTTCCGGCACGGCCTCCTCCTCCAGCGCCAGCACCTCACCCGGCTCGCCGTGCTCGCGATAACGGAGCACGCGGGTCGAACGGATGTGTCCCGTGCGTTGTTCTTCGTGCGTCTCAGACATAAAATCAGGTTTCTCGCCGGCCGGTACGATCATCCCGCATGCCCCGCTTTGAACCGGACTCGAACCGCATGATTCAGGCTGAACGGAGTGGCGCCAAAGGTAAAGCCGACAACGACAATCAGAGCAGCCAGGCCGCGTTTAATCCTGAATCGCAATCTCAACAAGCTACGTTTCGACCCAATCATGTCATAAGAATTGCTACACACAAAATTAGAACAAATTAGAATTTCTCATTATATCTTGACCCGATCAACGTAACGGGCGAGACTGGCCCCATAGACAACGACTTTTCTCCCGCTCACGCGGGAGTTTTGGGGT
>SLOW01000131.1 GCA_007132315.1 Opitutales bacterium | reverse complement strand
CGGTCGCCTTCAAGCGATGGCAGCCCATCGACGACCCCCGAGCCGGGCGCAACCGGCGGAGACTCACCATACCGGACGCGAGGCAGCACCTCGAGCGCGCGCTTTGTGGCTCGGATCGTTCCTGAACGGCGGCTCCATGCTCCGTGTCCACAACCCCGGCAGTTCCCCTGCCGTTCAAACCGACTCACTGATCCTGGGTCGGGCGGCTCTCAACCTGACTTACGACATTGCCTACGAACATGTTCCGGGCGAGGTCATTACCCTGGTCGAATATTCAAGCAGGGATGGGCAATTCGGAAATTTCCGCGACGGCGACACCTTCAATAGCGGCCGAAACCGGTTTCGCATCGACTACGACGTGCCGCGGGACGATCGCTTGTCGATCACGATCACCGCGGTTGAGAATCATGTTACCTCCGAAACGGCGCCCAACATCATCCTCATCCTGGTAGACGATCAGGGCTACGCGGATTACCCCCTGAACGCTCGCTCCCAATGGGCGAGAAAATTCCCCATGCCTCAACTGGAGCGGATCGCGGATCAAGGAATCAACTTCACCAGTGCCTACGTCACCGGCGGTGTCTGTCACCCGACTCGCGCCGGCCTTCTATCGGGATCCTACCAACAGCGTTACGGAAGTGAGAACAACTTGGGCGGCCCCGGCTATAATGGCCTGCCGGTCTCCCAAAGAACCATTCCGGAACGTCTGCAAAGCGTAGGGTACAAGACCTATGGCATCGGCAAATGGCATTTGGGGAGGACCGTCGAATATCATCCGAACGTCCGAGGGTTCGACCATTGGTATGGCATGTGGTCGGGGAGCAGAAGTTACTATAAAGACGTTCACCCGGAACGGATCTTCCAGGATCAAATGACGCCGGCTTTCGGCAACGAAAGCTCAGAGTATCTGACCGACCGGATCGGTGACCAAACGGTCGAGTTCATCGAACGGCATTTGGCCGAATCCAGAGACGATCCGTTCTATATGTACGTGTCATTGACGGCCGTGCACGGTCCGAACGACATGGATTTTTCGGATCCGAGGTTCGAACGCCTGGAAGAGGAGTTCGGGCTGACCGAACAGAATTATCGCGAGACGCCGATAATCTACGGAACCCGGGAACGAACGCGGCGGGAACGCTACCGCCTGGCCGGCATGACCCTTGCCCTGGATGAGAACCTCGGCAAAATTTTGGATACCCTCGACGAGCGGGGCATCGCGGAGAACACGATCATCGTTTACCTCAACGACAACGGCGGCCCTGGATGGACCCGGCAGTGGGGAGGCAATTGGTCCTACAACCACCCCCTTCGTGGCACCAAAGGCGGATCAATGACCGAAGGCTCCATCCGAGTCCCTGGTTTGATGTCGTGGCCCGGCGTGATCCCGGGAGGGCAGGAAGTCGCAGAGCCGGTGATTTCCCTCGATTTTACGACAACCTTTATGCGGGTCGCAGGCGCTCCCGACGAGGAACTTGCGGGGCTGGACGGCGTCGATCTCGTGCCTCTCCTGCGCGACGGGCAGCCGCTGCCCGAGGACCGCGTGCTCGCCTGGCGGCATGGGGGCATGCACGCGAATGGAAGTGCGCTCCGAATGGGAGATTGGAAAATGCTCGTGAACGACAACTCAAAGTCCGCCGCGCTTTTCAATCTGGCGGACGACATCGGCGAGGCAAATGATCTTGCCTCGGACCATCCGGAAATCCTGGCCGATCTTGAGCGGCGGTTCGCCGCGTGGGAAGCAGAAATGATTCCTCCCCTTTACGGGCCCGGCCAGATGCGTCACGATCAGGGACTGGAGCGGCATGGTATGGTGGGCGGCTACCGCCTGAAGAGCGATCGCGAGTCCCTGGCATGGTTGTCATCGCGCTTCCGCGCTGGCTATTGCATGGAGGAAGATTTCCACTTCCAGTTCCACGCGCGTCCTACCGAACGGAAATGGCAGCCCAATGCGCAACTCGCTTACGCCCTGGGGGACTCGGACAATCGAGGCAAGTTCATTCGCGCCACCATCGACCACGGCGGCAATCAACTCCGGCTGGACAATGGAAAATCCGGAATCAGCGCCGCGACCGATCTCCCCTCCTCCCCACCCTTGACGTTTACCGAAGCCACGCTGCGCTACAACGCCGACAACAGGGAATTAACCTTCACCTATCACGGCGCCAGTGTCTCGGTCGTGCTCGGCGAGGGCACACAGGAACTGACCTATTTCGCGGTTGGCGCTGCTGCCATGGAAGGTGAGCTGACAACCTTGGTTCCACTCAAACAATAAGTCGGCCAATCCTCAATGTGACTCTGTTCGCAGCCGACGGCGAAACCCGGGATAAAATTACGACTAAACAGGACAAATTCATCGGCCGTGATCCACGCGATTATGCTACATTCCAACATCTGCAATTCAATGAATCCCGCTGAAAGGATAGACCTATGAAAGATTTTACCCATTCCTCATCAACCGCCCGGACAGGCGGCTTTACCCTGATCGAGCTGCTTACGGTGATTGCGATTATTGGTATTCTTGCCGCGATCCTGATCCCGGTTGTTGGGCAAGTCCGCGAAACGGCAAGATCGGCCAGGTGTGTTGCCAATATCCGCGAACTTCAAAGAGGATTCTTGATGTACGCCGATGAAAACGACGGATGGTTGCCCTATGGCGGCTTTAACAACCGGATCCCCGGTTTGAATACCACGAGGCGCTGGAATGCCGCCATTTACCACCTCATTTTCCCTGACTCCATCATACAGGAGGAAGGCCATACGTGGGGCGAAATTACCGATGATATACCGAATATTTTCTCCTGCCCGTCGTCAGCTCCCGGACTTGAGGGGTTTCAATACAAAACAAACCTGCTGGTGACCCCGACGGACCAACGGAGGCGCCTTGCACGGTTCGAAATCTCGGTCGTCCTGCTCGCTGACGGCGGAGGATCGGGCTCCGCCAACGACTTCAAGATCGACCCGATGAGTGAAGGCACGCTTTATGCTCCAAACGCGCTTGATTTCCGCCATAACGATAGAGTCAACATCGCTTTCACCGGAGGACATGTGCGCTCTCTCAGCAAATCCGATCTCCCACCCGTAAGGACCGACCCAGAGCGTGCGCACGCCCTCTGGGGGTGGGAAAACTGACGGATCTACATATATCACTTAACTGCAATTGTTTATATATGATATAACCGATTGCATCAGACACACCTTCAACTGAAGGACGAAAGCCATGGGCCTTACCTGGATTTATTGACCAGGCCCTGACGTCACGGTGTGTGTCTACGCATGGAATTCCTTCAGCCCTCAACCCCCATCCCTGTCGGCTTGAGGCACCAACCCCGCATTAAACCGATGGACGAGATTCGTCCCAGGATGATTTTAACCATCCTCCGGCCAGCAAGGCCCGGTGAAACAGGATCGACTTCCGGGTTGCACACCAGACCAACGTCACCGAAAATAATGCCGGAATGAGTTCAACTATCGACACCTGAACATTCCAACTCTCGCCTGCTTGATGAAAACCCGCTACCGCCCTGATTGTCATAATTTCTGGCGGAGGAGCTGCCTTGCGCTTCTCGGTATAGGGATTACTGCGATCAGCCTGTCAGCTGAGGTGCGGCCGATCGATGATTATCTCGTGGATCCTCTGACTGAGACATGGCGGTGGAACCGGCTGGATCTAATAGAAGGGGTTAGCGGCCCACTCCTGCAAACTGACCCGGATGGCAACTTGCATGTCATTGGTAATGACAAGGCTTTGACCATTTACGACGGGAGTTCCTTCTCTGAAATCCCCTTCCCCGAAGCCCTAAAAAATACATTAATCACCGGCTTACACCTCACTTCGCGGGGCCATCCCTGTGTAACAACCCAAAATTCCGTGTTTCTGTATGATGGACGGACGTGGGCACAGGTGGTCGAGTCCGGAATCGGCCGCCCTTCCTTCAACAGCTTCATGGAGACCGGTGATGGAATTCTCTGGGTGGGAACGAGCGACGGGTTGCTCTTCCTTAACACCGTAACCGGAGAATCTGATCTCACACCTCTGCCAGGAGCGGTCTTGAGCGTTTGCGAAGGACCCGACGGAGAGAGCTTATGGGCTTCGATGGCCCCCTACGGAGAAATATGGGAGTACCCTTTGACCGACGGGCGGATTCTTGAGCAGGCTTCTCGAATCCCCCGACACCCCGCAAAGGATGAAATGGTCGTTATCACCGATCTTCTTCATGCATCCGACGGCCGCATCTGGTACATAAACAGCAACTTCCATTTGCCGGCGCGGGTCTATGATCCGGTCCTCCGAAGCTGGAACGACGTCGACCTCACGAAGATTGGGGGCGACAATCTCGCCTTTTCGTTACTCGAAACCCGCGATGGAACCATCTGGATATCCAGCCGAGGTTCCCTTCATGCACTGAGAAACGACGAATGGAGGATCTACAGAAGCCCGGAATACCCTCTTCCAGCTTCGTATTCCGCCCTGCGGGAGGACGCCAATGGCTACCTCTATATCGCGGAGGAAGGCGGAATTCTACGCATTGATTACGCCCAGCAGAAAGGCCGCACGTTTAAGAACCTGCATTACCAGGCAACCACCGCCCGTGGGGAATTGATTTTCATCTCGGCCGATGACAAGGTCCTGGTCCTCGCTGAAGGATCGACGGAAGCAAGAGTTTATCCTCCGGAAGAGACCGGCCTCTCCACCCCGGTTGCGCTACGGGTTTCACGGCGGGGAGACTACTTCCTGGCCGGAGGACACGAAGGGGCCGCCGCCGTCTCCATCTTCGATGGCGGCCAATGGCATCCGCACTATTTTCCAAGACTCGGCATGTCGATCAGCCAGTTCGGCATCCTGGAACGCATGAACGGCGAAATCTGGGTCGGGAACGCCCAGGAGGAAGAGCAGTTCCCCGGGTTCACCGGGGGGCTCGTTATCTTTAAACCCGCGTCTGAAGGGAGTTACGAGATCGAGCAACTCCAACCACCGGCCGTGAACTTCAGAAATTGGAACCTGCTGGAGAGTCCTGATGGAGTCGTCTACACAAGCGGCCAAGGACTGTTCGCGAATACACCGGAGGGACCGGCAGCCGTCGGCCTGCCCGAACACGCCGAATACCGCTGGATCGATCAGTTGGTGGCTGCCGATAACGGCGACCTCTGGATGGCGCTTTGGGCGGGCGGGGTGAGCAGGTTACGCAACGAGACCTGGACGGGAGTGAACGAAGGCCTCGACGAGGACCGGACATCCGCCATTCTGTGCCTGAACGGCCGGTACCCCGTGGTCACGACCCGTGAAGGTATTTATCGCTTTGACGGAGTCCGTTGGGCTCCGTTCACGACCCTCCCGGGTGGACTGCACCGGGAATCCGGACAATTGCTCCAGGGAACCGACGAATCTCTCTGGGTAAATCACACCCACGTCGACTGGTATTATCGCGGCCAACGCACCAGTCCCTACCCGGAGGATAAGAAAAGGGGATTCCAAACGATCCACTACATTCCGAGCGACCATCCGCCAACAAGCTTCTGGATTGATCCACCGCCGATTCTAACCCGGGAAGCCAGGGTTACAATGACGTTTGGCGGCCGGGATGGATGGTCGGAATCGTCCCCCGACCAACTCCAGTTCTCCCACCGTTTCAATGAAGGTGAGTGGTCGCCCTTCAATTCGCGGAACGAACTACAATTTGAGAATCTACCGGCCGGTTCCCACACCATTGAGGTCCGGGCAAGGAATGCCGATTTCGTCATCGAACCAACCCCTCTCAGAATGGATTTCAGCGTTATCATTCCAATTTGGAAACAAGCCTGGTTCATTGCCACCGTAATCGGGTTCATACTGCTGATGGCCGGGGTCGTGGCCCTCTTTGTTCGCCAAAGAATCCGCTACCTGGTCGAAATCGATGAGGTGAAAATTCGCTTCTTCACCCATCTCTCTCATGAAATAAAAACTCCGTTAAGCTTGATTCTAGGTCCTGTCGAGCGCCTGCAAAATGAGATCACCGACAACAAGCATCAGCACTTTCTCAGCCTGATCAAGTCCAACAGCCAACGCCTCCTCCACCTGGTCAACCAACTGCTGGATTATCGCAAAATTCAGTCTAAAAGACTCGGATATAACGCCCAGCGGGCCGATCTTATACCGCTCGCCCAGAGCTGCATCACGGTCTTCCGAGGTTGGGCCGAGGAAAAGAATCAGGACCTTCGCTTTGAAACGGATCTTAAGGATCTCGTTTTCGCCTTCGACCAGGAGCTTTTCCATAAGATCGTCGACAACCTTGTCAACAACGCGGTCAAATACACGCCGCACGGAGGTACGATCCGCCTCCGCGTTTCCAAGGAAAACACCAATGGCGATTCGCACGGAATTATCGAAGTGGAAGACAACGGGCCCGGGGTGCCCCAGGCTGAGAAGGAGGCGATCTTCGAGCCATTCTACAGTAATACCACTTCCAATAAGAACGAACCGGGAACGGGAATCGGCCTCGCACTCGTAAAGGAACTGGTTGCCGCGATCAACGGGCGCGTTGACCTGATAAGCCCCGCACACCCGGAATCAACCGGCAGGCCGGGAAGCCGCTTTCGGATCATTTTCCCCCTCGGCCAGGCGTTACCTGCCGCAGAACCTTCCGCGACGACGCCTCAGCCGGATAAAGATACCACCTCGCGGACCGCTTCGCAGGCAAATCCCGCCGGAAATGAAAAGAGTAATCCCTCCCGGAAGAAAGACCTCATTCTTCTCATCGAAGACAACGATGACCTTCGCGCCTTCATCTTCGCGGAGCTGAGCACGCACTACCGGGTCGAAGCCGCGGCGATTGCCGACAAAGGTATCGACCTCGCACGAAAACACGTTCCGGATCTCATCATCTCAGACGTTCTCATGCCCGGAATGAGCGGCTTCGAAGTCAGTCAACGTCTGAAGACCGACCCGCACACCAGCCATATCCCGATTATCCTT
>SLOW01000150.1 GCA_007132315.1 Opitutales bacterium | reverse complement strand
GGAGTTCGCGGGCGCGGCGCGCGGCCGCCGCGACCGCCTTTCGGATCAGCTCGCGAAAACCGGACTTCTCCATCACTTGCAGGCCGGCCAGGGTGGTGCCTCCGGGAGACGTCACCCGGTCGCGCAGGGTTTCGGGAGCGTCGCCGGTTTCCTTCACTAATCGAGCCGCACCGAGCACCGTTTCCAAGGCGAGGCGCGCGGCCACATCCGGCTCCAGTCCTTCCGCCACACCGCCTTCCCGCAGCGCGGCGATAAACTCGAAGACGTAAGCCGGTCCGCTACCGCTCAAGCCGGTGACGGCATCGAGTTGCTCTTCGGGCAACGCGACCGCCTCCCCCAGCGAACCGAGGATCGCCGATACGAGGTCCCGGTCCTCGGGCTCGAGCGGCTTCCGGGCTGCAAACCCGGAAACCCCGGCCCCGATTTGACCGGGGGTGTTCGGCATCGCCCGCACGACGTTCCGGGCACGCGGGAAACGCTCTACCAGCGCTGCCAACGTCTTCCCGGCGAGAATGGACAGAATCAGTTTTCCTTCGGTCCCGCTCCCGATCGCGGCCGGCAATTCCTCAAGCTGCTGCGGTTTGACCGCTAGCACGAGGACCGATGTATCCGGCATCAGATCGGACGGTTCCCGGGCACACCGCACGCCGGTACGTTCGGCCAACTGCTCGGCGGTGTTGTCCGCCGCGCCGGTGCAGATGATTTCTTCCGGACGGCAAACTCCGCGCGCGAGCATGCCCTGAACCATCGCCGACGCCATCCGCCCGGCCCCGATAAATCCAAACTTGTGCATAGAGCGACGATGCTGAGACAAGCAAACCGGACACTCAATCGAATAGTGCCAGCCGGGCACGGTGCGTGTTGGGGCCTGTCCGGGGGGTACCAACGGGGAGGCGGGTCCCGGCTTGGAACGTGCGCTGTACGGAATCCCTGTCCTTACGGACAGGCCTACGCAAGAACTCCCTCCCCCCGCGGTCTCGTCCCACGCCCCGCGGCCCTCGCCCCTCATCCGTCCGGGGGATCCGTCAGAGGGAAATGCGGATGCCGCGGCGGAAGTAGGTAGGCACGTCGAGGTCTTCGCCTTCGAAGGTGTTGCTTTCGGAGCGGTCGAACAAACCCCGCTTGTCCGTCGTCTCTTCGAAACCGAATTCCTCCTGGCTGGATTTTGTCGGGCCGGTGGTCTGTTTTCCGGAGGAGGATCGCTTTTTCGCCCGCTCCGGCGTCGAACGCCGGGAAGCGGGAACCTGAGAGGACGCCGCGGCGCTGTTGCGCCGGTCGGACGCGGTGCTCCCGCCACCGATGTCGCTGGCGCCCAGCACACAAATCTCGACCCGTCCGCGCCAGCCGTCTTCGATCGCGGCGCCCAGGGCAAAACGGCCGTCGCGTCCGAAATGCTCGCCGATCCGATCGGCCAATTTATGCAGCTCGTTGATGGCGAGGTCCGGCCCGGCGGACACGTTGACAAGCAGATGATCCGCACGGGAAGCAAACTCGGGAGTGTGCAGGAGCGGACACATCAAAAGATCGCTGAACGCGTTGTCGGCCGGTCGCTCCCCTTCTCCACTCCCGAATCCGCACAGCGTCTTGCCGCCCGGTTTGGGAAACACCCGTTTTAAGTCCCCCAAATCGAGGTTGATCTGGCCCGGACGACACAGCACGTCCCGGATCGAACCGACGGCGCGCACGATCCATTCGTCGGATTTTCGCAACACATCCAGAACCGGCGCGTCCTCGCCCAATTGCTGCAGGAGCATATCGTTCGGGAGCGGGACCACCGCGCTGCAAACCTGCCTCAGAGCGGCCAGGGCATCCTCGGCCTGGCGCCGCCGCCGGGTTCCCTCGAAGGAAAAAGGCATGACCGCAAAGCCCAGCGTGAGAGCACCGGCCTTCTCCGCGGCCTCCGCCGCCACCCGTGCCAACGGTCCGCCCGTGCCACCGCCCAGTCCCGTCACCAGAAAAACGACATCGGCGCCGGCCATCCAGCGCTCCATTTCGCCGCGTTCCGCCTCGGCCGCCCGCTGGCCCAACTCTGGATCACCTCCGGCGCCGAGGCCGCGGGTCACGCCCTCACCCGCCAGGTGCTTGTGTTCCAGCGAACAGCGCGACAAGGCCTGCGAATCGGTGTTCACGGCGTGCAACTCGATCCCGGCGAGTCCCTGGAGGCTCAGGCGCGCGGCGGCGTTCATGCCGGCCCCGCCGAGTCCGAACAAACGAATGCCGACACCGATCGGCCCGCCGTTTTCGGTCACCGGGGCCTTCTCTGCTTCGCCGCTCGCTCCGTTTTCGCTCATGACGTCCGATCGAAAATTCTGGTCATTCGGCGCAGGAGGCCGCCGGTCTTCTCTTTCTCGCCCGAACTGCCCCGATCATTTTCGGTTTTGAGTCCGTAATTCAGAAGGCCGAGCACCGTGCTGTATTCGATGCCCCGCAACTCGTCGGTCACCCACGACGGGTTTTCCCCGACCCTGGCCGCAATCCCCAAAACGTCTTCGGCCACCGAAGCCATTCCCGACAAGCGTGCCCCCCCGCCGGTCAATATCACACCCGCGGCGGCTTTCTCGGGAGTGAAATTTTCTCCGAGCTTCTTTTTCACCAATTCGAACAGTTCCCGGGCCCGCGCATGGGCGATTTTGTTCATCGACTCCCGCGGGATCTGGCGGTCGCCGATCGACAAGTCACCGCTCAACCAGACCTTTTTCCCCTTGTCCTCCGGATCGAGGATCGCCTTGCCGGCGTTGACCTTCAGACTCTCGGCCTGGCTCCGGGTCACCCGAAGCCCCAGGCTGAGGTCGTTGGTAAAGTGGTCGCCGCCCACCGGCAGCGTTCCGGTGCGCACGACGTAGCCGTCGCGATAAAACGCGAAATCGGTCGAGCCGCACCCGATGTCGATCACCAGGACGCCGTTGCGCATTTCTCCCCGCCCCGCCACCATCACGCCGGACGCCAGGCTGGACAGAATCAGGTCATCCACATGGAGGGAAAATCCGTTGATGACGCGGATGGAATTCCCGACCTCCCGCACGCTGCCGTGCACGATCCAATAACCGACCTCCAGCTTGCCGCCCTCCAAGTATTCCGGATCCGGCACGGTCCGTCCATCGAGACGAAACGGGCGGCGAATATGGTGGATGACGGTTCTGTCTTCGGGGAGTGACTTGGCCTTGGCGTTCTCGCAAACGCGCCTGATATCATCCGCCCCCACGAGATTGGTGGCGGCACTGACGCTGACGGACGCCTCGTTGTAAAAGCCCTCGATGTGGGCGCCCGCTTGCGCCAGATAAACCCCCTCGATGTGGGCGCCCGCCTGCTTTTCGGCGGCGTGGATTGCCGCGTGGGTTGCTTCGCCGGCCTGTTTGAAATCGAATATCGCCCCCTTCATCACGCCGCGCGAACTCGACTCCCCGAAACCGATGATGTTGAGGCTGCTGGCGTTTCGCACCTCGCCCACCAACACGGCAACCTTTGCCGTTCCAATCTCGACTCCCGCTATGATTTTGCTCTTTCCGATCATGCCGCCGCAAACGGTACCCTGACTCCTCAATGTACGCTCACCGGAACATCGGACTCACGGCCCAGGGATAAGTCAACGCGCTCGTAGGGCATGCCGTTCATCTCCCGCCGCTGGTAAATCAGCAATTCGCGGAGGCGCGCGAGCTGCTCGGGGAAATCGGTATCGCGAAACACGATTTCGGAAATCTGATCCATCCGCACCCGGATCAGGGGCAAATCGGAGCAATCCACGACGTTCCATGCAGTGTAGATCTCCGGTGCCTCGCTGCGCGTGAGCGCCAGCAATTGCGCCACGGCATCCAGGCCCTCCAGTCGCCGAAAACTTCCGCCCTTGCGCCGAAGCTGCACGCCGGAAACATACGGCAAACCACTCAGTCTCGCCCGATTGTAACCAATGCCCTGATACACGATGCCGTCTTCCGCAACCAGCAGATTCACCCGCCGGCCCTCGGCGTCGCGGGCGGCCATCCGCATCATCGGATACCTTTCCTCGACGCGGATCTTGAGACGATCGGGCAGTCTCCGCGACACCACGGCCCGCCGGACCTGTGCGTGCCGTTCAAGGTCCTCCTTGATCGCGTGAATATCGACCTCCAGCAGGGGGATCTCCTGCGGCAAATCGATGCGCTCCATCGCCCACTCGCGCGGGATGACGCCGTCGGTGGCGAACTCGACGTGGGAGACCGGCGAGGAGGGAATGAGTGCGGCGGCTTTCTTCGCCCCCTCCTGCACCACACGCACAGCACCCCAGGCCGCCGCACCGAGGACAGCCAGCAGGACGCCGGCCGCGGCGGTGCGCAACACAATCCTCTGGTATCGCTGTTTGGCGAAACGGGAAACCTTCACCTGCCGGGCCGACTGCCGGATATTGCGCCAACTGGCCCCGCTTTTCTTTTTTGTTTTATTCGTTTTCACGACCCCGTTCGTCCTTCAATGAAGTTAAAACGCTCGAATGCCGGCATAATAAGGCGCCGGGCCAATTCGTTAAAGTCAAATCCTTCGCAGGCAGCGCTTTTCGGCAGCAAGCTGGTTGCCGTCAAGCCCGGCAGGGTATTGATTTCCAGAAACCGGGGCGCTCCGCGCTCGGGCAGAATAAAATCCACCCGGGCGAAATCGCGACACCCGCAAAGCGCAAACGCCGTTTCGGCGCTCCGTCGCAGCGCGGCGGTGGCGGACTCCGGAATCTCGGCCGGAAACCGGTATTGCGTCCGTCCCCGGGTGTACTTGCTCTCGTAATCGTACCGTCCGGAATCGGGAATAATTTCCACCACCCCCATGGCCCGTCCGTCGAGGACACCGATCGTCAATTCACGACCGTGGATCCGTTCTTCGGCCAACCACGCCCCCTGATCCAGGGTGCGCACGAGGGCCGCGAGTTCGTCGCGGCCTTCGGCGAAATGAAGTCCGATACTGCTGCCTTCACCGTTCGGTTTGAGCACGATCCGCGGGCCGAGCTCATCGATCAACCGCCCGATCTCCGGCGGTTCTCCGGCGTCGAAGCAAAGCCCGCGGGGCGCCGTCACACCGCCCTCGGCCACCCGCCGCTTGGTATCCGTTTTGTTCATACACAACCGGCTCGACGCCGCGTCGCTGCCGGCATACGGGACGCCGCGCCGGTCCAGCAACGTCTGCATCCCCCCGTCCTCGCCGAAAATTCCGTGCAACGTGGAAAACACCACATGCCGGCCGGGATCGACCGCCTCGGGCACGGCTTCCTCATCCACCTGGTGGAATTCCACTTGGAAATCGCGGCGCAGGGCGATTGCCACAGCCTCGGCGGAACGAAAGGACACCTCCCGTTCGCCGGAAACACCTCCGGCCAGCAGGGCGACGACGGGTTCGCTCACAGGACCTCCCTCCATTCCGCCCCCAGCAGCAACACTTCCGGTTCGAGCTCGATATCTTTTCGACGAGCGACTTCGGCACGGAGCTGCCGGATCAGTTCAAGCACATCATCGGCCCTGGCGGCGCCGCGATTGACAATAAAATTGCCGTGTACGCCGGAGACCTCGGCGTCGCCGACCCGCCGGCCTTTTAGTCCGAGCTCGTCGATCAATCGACCGGCGAAATCGCCCTCCGGGTTCTTGAAAATACATCCCGCACTCGACTCCTTCGGCTGACTTTCGGTGCGCTTCTCCTGGAACTCCGCCAGTCGCCGGCGGATGGCCGTTCGCTCCTCGCGGCGCGGCGCGCGCAAGCCCGCCTCCAACGCGACCTCGTCGAGCAGCTCCCGGCACACGCGGTAGCCGAAATGGAGTTCGTCCCGCGAACAAACTTTTTCCTCGCCCGTCAGGGTCATCACCCGGACCCATTCCACCAGATCGAAAAACCACCCGCCCATGGCCCCGGCGTTCATTCGCAGCGCGCCGCCCACCGTTCCGGGAATTCCCTCCAGAAACTCGAGCCCACCCAGGCCGGAACGACAAGCCTCGCCGCACAGTTCGCGCAGGCGCACTCCGGCTCCGGCGCGCAGGCGGTCGCCGTTCTCCACGGCGACCTCCCGCCAGGAGCGATGCCGCAAGCGGACAACGAGGCCGTCAAAGCCGGAGTCGGGCACGATCACATTCGACCCCCGTCCGAGCAAAAACACCGCGATGCCGTGCCGGGCGGCTTCACGCAGCAGGTTCCGGAGATCCGCCGTCGAAGCCGGTTCCGTGTAATACCGGGCGGGACCGCCGACCCCGAGAGTCGTGCGCCGGGCCAGCGGTTCGTCGCGCAGAAACACCGTCTCGGCGGAGACGGCGACGCCGGAGAACGCCTCGGATGTCGCGGTGCGGTTCATACGTGCGAAGGCCTTTCCGCGACCGGCGGTTCGACCGCGGCGCCGGGGTCGTCCTCGGACAATCCCTCCAGATCGTCCATGATACGGCGCAGGCAGTCCGCCCGGTCCATCCCCTGGAGGTTGTTGCGGAAGGTCTTGAGCAGCCAGTCGTTAAAAATGGTGTCGAGCACCTCGCCGTAGAGCGCGTTGAGATAGTCTTGTTTCACAACGATCCCGCCGCCCTGGCGCTCGACGAACGCGGCGTTCGCCTCCTGGTGATTGTCCGCCGCATATGGATAGGGAACCAAAATCGACGGGACGCGGCACCGGATCAATTCGTTGATCGTCCCGGCCCCGGCTCGGGTGACCGCCAAATCGGCCGCGGACAACAGCTCGGACACCCGGTCGGTAAACGAAACGAAATGGGCGGTGACGGGCTGTCCGTCGCTGGACCACAACTGCACCGTCCCCGTATTCTCTTTGTCCATACCGGTCACGCAATAGACGTGAATTCCCTCCCGGGCCAAAAGCTTGAAATTCTCCCTCACCCAGGCGTTGAGCACGGCGGCGCCTTGGCTTCCTCCGAGCACCGCCAGCACCTTGCCGCCCGGTTCGATCCCGAGAGCGAGGCGGCTCGACTTCACCGGCAGGCGGCGGATCTCGCGCCGAACCGGACAGCCGAAATGCCGGACCGTATCCGGAGACACCTTACTCAAACGCACGCCGACCGGCAGGTAGATCCGCCGGGCCAGCGGCCGCAGGACGCGGGTGGCCCGTCCCGGAACCCGGTTGGCTTCGTGCAACACCAGGGGCACGCGCAGTAGATACGCTGCCAGGGCGATGCCGAGGGTACTGAAACCGCCGAAACCGACCACCAAATGCGGGGAAAACGCCCGCACCAGGCGCACGGCGCCGAGCAGGCCCCGGAACTGATTACGGATAAAAGACGCGAGCAAAGCGGGACGCGAAGAAAAAGGCGCCCCCGCGACCGGGACGAACGTCAGGTGCGGGTATTTCTCGATAAGGCGCCGATCGACTTTTTTTTCGCTGATCAACAGGCGGCAGTCATGCCCGCGTGAAATGAGTCCCTCGGCCAGGGCGATGCCGGGAGCCAAGTGTCCTCCCGTGCCTCCGCAGGAAATGAGAATCCGTTTCACCCCGCGATTTCCTTGAGGTTTCGCCGCCGGTTGAACACCGGGGGCTTCGACCAGGTGAGTGACGTGTTGATCAGGATGCCAACAATGATGAACATCGCCACGAGGTTGGATCCACCATAACTGATAAAGGGCAGCGACAACCCTTTGGTCGGGAGGCAACCGGTCACCACCCCCATATTGATCAGGGCCTGCGTGCTCAGCAGCAGCAATCCTCCGGCCACCAGCAGGTACTGATACATGTTGGGAGCCCGGCGCAGGTGCAGAAGGCCGGCGATAAACAGCACCATAAAAAGGAGCAGGACTCCGGATGCCACGTAGAATCCGAGCTCCTCGCCGATCACCGCATAGATAAAATCGGTGTGCGCTTCGGGCAGAAAGGCCATCTGCTGACGTCCGTTGCCCAAACCCACCCCCTGGGTACCGCCGGCGCCGAAGGCGAGGATGGCCTGCCACAGCTGATAGGCGCCTTCGCCGCGGTTTCCTTCAATGTCCATGAACGACAGGATCCGCCCCCGCCGCACGGGATTGGTGAACACGGCGTAGGCGAAGGCGATCAGCGCGAGCGCACAGGCGGGCGCGAGGTAGATCAACCGAACTCCGGCCAGGAACAGCATGGTGAAGCCGACCGCGCCGCACAGGGCGGCCGTGCCGTAATCCGGCTCCAGAAAAATCAAACCCGCGAAGAGTCCGATGCACAGACTCGGAAGCACGAAGCCCTCCCAGAATTTCGGAATGACCCGGTGATTGGTGCCCAAGTAACAGGCCAGCGTGAAGACGAGGCCCAACTTGGCGAATTCGGAAACCTGCAAACGCATGAACCCAAGGTCGATCCATCGCCGGGCTCCGTTGACCTCGACGCCGATGCCGGGGATCAGCACCAGCACCAGGCCGGCGATTGAAACCATGAAAACCGGCCACATGAAGCGCTTAAGCGCTTCGAGGTCGAGCAGAGACACAGAGACCCCGACGACCACGGCGACACCCAGCCAGATGAACTGGCGGCGAATGAAATAATACGGGTCCGCCCCCGAGTGGGCGCTGGCACTGAACAGAACGCTGATTCCGAAAACGGCGAGGCTGACCGCGCAAACCAGGATGATTACTCCCGGTTGAAAAATCCTGGCCAGGGAAAGCCCTTCTGCGGAACGGGTCGCCATTCAGATAAAATCAACACCCCGAATTAATCATCGTCGGGAACGATGGGCACGATCGGCACATCGTCCTCGTCTTCCTGATCGTCTTCAAAAAACTGCATTTCCTCGGGCTCGTCCGGCACCACCGGCAGCGGTGTGGTCTGCGGAGCCGTCTCCGGCTCCTCTTCCTCCTCTTCGCGAGGCTCTTCGGCGGGCGCCTCCTCTTCGGCGCCGGGGATGACCAGGGTCTGGCCGACGCGCATGCGGCGCGGATCGCTGATATTGTTCGCACTCATCAGTTCCTGGACCGAAATCCCGTACCGATTGGCGATACTGCCCGGCGTTTCACCGCTGGCGACGGTATGCCGAACACCCTCGACTTCGGCTTCGGTCCCGTCCGCCTCTTCCGGCGGCCGCGCACTCTCTCCGACGGGAAGCACCAATTCCTGGCCGATACGGATGGTGTCGCCGGTCAGGTTGTTGATCGAACGCAACGCGGAAACCGTGGTGTTGTGGCGCTGAGCGATCACCGACAGGGAGTCCCCGCGCTGAACGGTGTAGGTCTCGGCACCCTCGGGCACTTCGGCCGTCGGGCGGGCGTCGGGCACCTCGACCCGCGTGGGCGGGGCGGGCTCGCCGGCGGAGTCCGGAATGCGGAGCTCCTGTCCGGGCCGGATGACGGAGTCCCGGGTCAGTCGGTTGGCGTCGAGCAGGTCGTCCAGAGCGACGTTTTCACGGCGCGCGATGTTCCAGAGACTGTCGCCGCTCTGTACGGTATAAGTCCGCTCCACTTCCCGTTCCCCGGGAACCTCGATTTCCTCGTCGAACGGTTCGGGATCCTCCCAATCCCGCGGAAGCGGTTCCAGCGGCTCGTCCTCCCCAAAATCGGGAAAGTCGAGTTCGCCGGGCTCGTCCGGCTCGGCGACGCCGGGCCGCGCCGGCGCGGCCATCCGCGGTTCGTCGCGCTCGACTTCCGTCGCTTCCGGCGCCGATCGCCGTTGGTAATCAGCCCGTTGCAAGGGTCGATCCGAAGGCGCCCCCGGACGGGTCAAGTCGGCTCGCTCCTCCGGTGCCATGGTCTGACACCCCTGCTGGACGAACAATAATGAAAATGCCAGTGCGTGCATGAACAAAACTATGGCGAATACTTTCGGCGCCTTCATGATCGATCTGATTCCTCCCTGTTGCTGATTCCTGATAGCTGGGTCTTTCTTTTTCAAGTTCCGGTATGACATCTGTTTACTGCTTGCTCGATCGGTGATCTTAACAACGTCGCATCCAAGCCGACGGCGTGGATTCCCTGATGAGAATTTCGCTAGAATGTACTATTCTCGCATTGTCCAAGCGGTTTCGCGGAGGCGCAAACAAAAACGCCCGTCGAATTCGGAATTTACTCTTTCTGTACGCGTCATGACCACATCCTCCGTGCCGGCCCAACCAATCATCGCAGTCGCAGGGTTCCCAGTCCGATAATGGCGAAGACAAGGGATAGTATCCAGAAACGCATGACAACTTTCGTTTCGAACCAGCCCTTGAGTTCGAAGTGGTGATGAATCGGCGCCATCCGGAAGACTCGTCGTCCCCGGCTCTTCACCGAGAGCACTTGTACGATGACCGAAACCGCTTCCATCACAAAAATTCCGCCGACGATGACGAGGGTCAAGGGCTGGTGCACCATAAAGGCGATCACTCCGACCAAACCTCCGAGCGCCAGGGAGCCGGTGTCTCCCATGAAGACCTCCGCCGGGTGGGCGTTGTACCAGAGAAAAGCCAGACCGGCCCCGACCAGCGCGCCGCAGACCACACTCAATTCTCCGGTCCCGGGCACGTAGCTGATAATCAGGTACTCGGCGATAATCACATTGCCGGCGGCATAGGCCATGATGGCGTATACCAGGGCGACGGAAATCGTGCAACCGATGGCGAGACCGTCAATGCCGTCGGTCAGATTGATGGCGTTGCTGGATCCGACAATCACCAGCAGAAAGAACGGGAACAGGAACCAGAGCGGCGACGCGGTCATGACCGCGTCTTTGACAAAGGGGAGCCACAATTCGCGGGCCTTGGCGGCGCTCTCGGGGTGCAGCAGGAGAATGGTCAGCGCGGAGACACCGATAAGCCCCTGCCAGATCAGCTTCCACCTGCCGCTCACGCCCTTGCTGTCGCGGCGCACCACCTTCAGGTAGTCGTCGGCGAATCCGAGCAGCCCGAGCCCGACGAACACCAGCAGCGCGGTCAGCACCCAAACATTCGGCCGGGCCCACAAGAGGGTGCTCACCGCCACCGACACCAGGATCAGCAGGCCGCCCATGGTGGGGGTGTCCTTCTTTTTCGAATGAAGTCCCGCCAGTTTCCCCACCTGCTCCTCCGTGCGCAGACTCTGGCGAAAACTCAGTTCCTTCAGGCGTCGGATCAGCCACGGTCCCATCACAAAACCGATCATCAGAGCGGTCCCGGCGGCCAGCAGACCGCGGAAGGTGATGTAACGGAACATGCGGAAGGGTCCGAATACGTGCTCCAATTCGGCCAGATAACTCAACATGGCGCTTCCTTTCCAACGGCGGGCTCAACCGCGGACTCCTCGACGAGGCGTTCGAGCCGGCAACGGCGGCTGCCTTTGACAAACAGGGATCCCCGAAATGCCCGGACCCGTTTCCGGACGGCTTCGACATCGCGAGCCACCGCCCATTGCTCCGGGGCGCGGCCCGCCATCCGCAGGCCCTCTCCCATCACCGGCGCCCCCGCGCCGATCAGGAAGGCGAAGTCCTCCGATCCGAGGGCCAGGAATCTCATCGTTTCCCGGTGAAACCGATCCGATTCCGGTCCGAGTTCCGCCATGTCGCCCAGCACGTAAAGTCGGGGCGAACCCGGCGGAGCGAGCCGGTCAAAAGCTTCCAGCGCGTCCACCAGGGCCACCGGATTGGAGTTGTAACAATCGAGGTAACGCAATCCCCCCTCTCCGGACACCACTTGGCCCCGAAACGCCGCCGGCCGCCAGGCGGCGAGCCCTTTCTGAAGATCGGCCGTCGAGGCGCCGAGGCATTGCGCCATCAAAAGTGCCAGAGCGACATTTTCGGCCATTCCGGCGCTCACCGTACGGATGGAAAACGCGGCCCCTTCGGTTTGGCCGGGACGCCGAAGCTCCAGTCGTGTTTCGTCGGTGGTTTCCCGTCGATAAACGGTGCATTCAGGCGACCGCTCAGCGGGAGCGGGCGGCAGAAAACGGTCCAGAAACCTTCGCCCGGCCGAGGGTTCGGCCGCGTCGTCCCTCATCGGAATCACCCGCGAGCGCAATTGCCGGAACGGCTCGAAAGCCTGGCAATATTCGGGGAACACCACAAATCCGTCCGCCGCGACCGCGGCCGGCAGGCGGGCTTTGTTCCCAGCGATCGTGTCCAGATCCTTCAGTCCCTCCAGGTGCACCGGCGCCACGTTGGTCACGAGAGCGTGGTCGGGACGAATCAAACGGGCCAACGGCTCCATCTCACCGGGCAGATTGATGCCCGCCTCGATCACCGCCACCGCGTGATAGCCGGGATCGATGCCCAGCAGCGCGAGCGGCACGCCCAGGTGATTGTTGAAATTGCCGGGAGTCCGGAACACCGGTCCTCGAAAAGCCATCAACTCGGCCAGGAGTTCTTTCGTCGAGGTCTTACCGCAACTTCCGGTAATACCGATCAACGGACCCGCGAAACGCTCGCGGTGACGCGCGGCGATCCGCCACAGAGCGCCCGGCGAATCGTCGGCGACCAATTGGGGAAGAGAGGAATCGGGCACCGGCCGATCGACCAGCGCACCGGACGCGCCGCGCGCCCGGGCGTCCTCCAGAAACGCGTGCCCGTCCCGGAATTCGGCACTCAAGGCCACGAACAATTCACCGGGCCGAACGCGCCGGGAATCGTGACAAAAGCCGGCCACCCGGCCGGGAGCCCCGTTGCGCCACACGCCCCCGCTCCATTCCGCCAACACTTGTGGATCAAACTCCGGCATCCCTCCTTATTCTCCGCTCAGATGCGCGGCAACGCCAACAGATCGGCTGCGACCAGGCGATCGTCGAACGGCAACAGTGTATGCCCCATCTCCAGGAACGCTTCGTGCCCTTTCCCGGCCAGCAGGACGCAATCACCCGGTCCCGCCTCCTGAAAGGCGCGGTCGATGGCCACACGGCGGTCGTCCACAAAAGCGATCCCGTTTTCGTCGATCACCCCCGTTTTCATGTCTGAAAAAATCCGTTCCAACGGTTCGCCGCGGGTGTTGTCGGCGGTCGCCCAGAAAAAATCGGCGCGCTCCTGAATGGTCCGCGTCGCGACCGCGCGGGCGGAACGGTTGCGCCCGCCTCCGCAGCCGAAAACCACAAGAACCTTTCCGGGTGTGGTGCGCCGAAGGGAATCGAGCACTGCGGCCAGCGTTTCCGGCGTGTGACCGTGATCGACAAAAACCCGGAACGCCTGGCCCCGGTCAATCGGTTCCATCCGGCCGGGCACGCCGGGAAAAGCAGTCAGACTCGCGGCGAATCCGGCCGGATCGCGCCCGGCCGCGTAACAGGTCGCGGCGGCGGCGAGGAAACCCGCCACGTTGTGCTCGCCCGCCACGGGCACGTCCATCTCGGCCGTTCCCTCCGGCCACGCGAGAGTCAGCCGGTTCGAGTCCGGGTACGTCGCCACCGTTTCGGCCCGCACGTCGGCGGCGGGCGAACGCCCGAACGTCACGATCCGAATCCCCGCGGGCAAATTCGACGCCAAACGGCGCCCTTCGGGGTCGTCCACATTGATGACCGCGACTTCCGGCGCCGCAGCGGTGTTCCCTCCAAGCAATTCTCGAACAAGGTCGCGGCGCGAGTCCATGGATTCCCCGTTCTCGAGCGTTTCCCCGGCGATATTCGTGACCACCACGATTTTTGTGCGCAGTCCGTACGCGCTTTTCTGACGAACGCCCATCCAATCGATTTCCACCACCGCCTCCCGGGCGCCGGCGTCCCGAATTTCGCCCAGGAGCCCCATCAGTTCCACCGCGTCGGGCGTGGTTCGCACCGACGGCAGCGTCCGGCGTCCGAGATCGTAAGCGATACTCCCGATCAACCCCACAGGCCCCGCGCCGGCCGCCAACAAGTGTTGCATGAACGTGGCGGTCGTACTTTTTCCACGGAGGCCGGCGACCTCGAAAACGGCCAGGGAATCGTCCGGATTCTCGAAAAAACGGCGCGCGATTTTAGCCATGGCGACCCGGGCATCCGGAACCCGAATCTGAACCACACCAGCGTGCGGGCGCCGGATTTCCTCGGTGACGACCGCGGCCGCGCCGCGATCGATCGCTTCCTCAATGTAATGACTCCCGTCGGTCCGCGCCCCCGGCAACGCGAAAAACAAACAGCCGGGACCGGCACGACGGCTGTCGGTGGCCAGAAAGCTGATCGAACGCTTCAAATCGCCGCTGACCTTGGCTTCCACCGCTCCATCGAGAAGTTTCCGAAGCGTTGTTTGCATGAAGAATTCTCCACGAGCTTTGCGCTTTTGTCCACGCTGGCGCCCAGAAAGGGGGAACGCCGCCGCCCGGCGCGGAGCCTGCATGTAAGCGATCACAGCCCGCCTCCTTCCCGCTGGGCGAGCACCTGTTCCGGGCGGGTTGCTTCGATCCCCAGGTATGGGATCAGCTCCACGCCGATCCGTCGAAAACCGGGCGCCGCCACGACGCCCCCGTAGGACGGACCGGAGGAGGCGGGTTCGTCAACGATAACGGTGATAACCACGCGGGGATCGGAGGCGGGAAAGTAGCCGGAAAACGACGCCACGTGATGGCGGTTGGAGTAGCGTCCGTCGATGATCTTGCGGGTGGTGCCCGTTTTTCCGGCCACCTCATACCCGTCGATTTGCGCCTGCGGTGCGGTCCCTCCCGGCGCCGCCGCCGCCACCAGCATCTCGGACACGGTTTCAGCCGTGAATTCGGACACGGCCCGCCCCCGTGCGGCGGGTGGAAACGAGAAGACCGTTTCACCGTTTTCGTCCACAGCGCGCTCGATAATGCGAGGTTCCATCAATACCCCGCCGTTGGCCAGCGCGCCCATGGCGTAGTGAATCTGCATGGGAGTGGCGCTGACCGCGTGCCCGATAGGCAACCGCGTTATCGTAAGGCCGTCCCAGGCCCGCACCGGGTGCAAGGTTCCCCGCACTTCGCCGAGCAAGGGAAATCCGGTTCTCGAGCCGAACCCAAACGCTTCGGCGTAACCGTGCAATCGGTTCTCGCCCAACATCAACCCCAAAAAGGCAGCGCCCCGGTTACTCGAGACCCGCACGATATCCTCCACGGAAAGCTCGCCGAACTCCCGATGATCCGCCGGCAGTCTCAGCCGCCGGCCCCGGTATTCGACCTGGCCGACGCCGCAGTCAAAAACCTGCTCCGGGTCGGTCAACCCCTCGTTCAAAGCCGCCGCAACCGGCACTACCTTGAAGGTCGAGCCCGGTTCGAGCACGTCGGTGATGGCCCGGTTGCGGTGATGGGCGATGTCGGAACGGGAGTACTGGTTCAGGTCGAAGGTCGGGTAGTTTCCCAGACCGAGGATGCGACCGGACCCCGGTTCGCTCACGATGATAACCGCGCCCTGGGGAGAAAACTCATCGACGACGCGGCGCAACTCCTCCTCCACCACGTGCTGGACCATCATGTCCAGCGTCAGCTCGACGTCGAGGCCGTTTCTGGCGGGCACTTCGCGGCTGCGAAACTGCATCAATTCGCGCCGTCGGCCGTCGCGCTCCGATTCCACCCAGCCGTCCTCGCCCCGGAGGTAAAAATTCATCGCGTTCTCGACACCGATCACCCCAACCCCCTCGCGGTTGGAAAACCCGATGATATGAGCGGCCAGTTCGCCTCCCGGATAAACTCTCCGGTATTGACGGTTCCCATACACGCCGCGAATGCCCAGTTCCCGAATTCGTTCGTAGGTCGGTTCATCCAGCCCTTCCGCGAGCTTGCGCCACCGCACCAAACGCACGTCCTCGGCGAACTCGGAGTCGCCGGCTCCGACACGCGCGGTCATCTTTTCCTCAAGTTCCTCCAGAGGAACGCCGATTATCCTCGCGAGTTCGGCCCACTGGGGCCGATCCTCGTCGCGCACGACCTGGGGATCGACTCCCAGCTCGATAAAGGTCCGGTCGGTCGCGAGCAGGTTGCCCCGGCGATCGAATATATTGCCGCGGCGGGCGCTCTGAACGATCACCTGCTTGCGATTGCCCTCGGCGATGAGCGCCAGTTGCTCGGATTCCATGACCTGGAGGTAGTACAGGCGCGCGCCAATGCCGCAAAAGCCGGCGACCATGACGACCCCCAGCAGACCGAGCCGACAAGATGATGCGAGGGCCGGGGTCATCGGGACCGTTCGCCCCCGCCTTCGCGGTAGGCCATACCTTCGATAGCGCTCCCCGATTCACCGGCCAACCCGTCGAATACTTCGGGCGTTCCGAGACGAACGATCTGTTCGTCGTCGGGACGGCGCAGGTCCAGATCAAACCGTTCGATCTGCTGGTGCAGGAAGCTCGGATTCAAACCGGCCGCGATCTCCGAATTCACCCGCGCCAGGGCCCGATCCACCTCGTTGAGGCGCACCTCCATCGCGCGCGTTTCGGAGGCGGCGGTGGCGATTCCGTGGCGCAGCCACACGGTCACCAACCCGGTCGCGCCCACCAGAAAGATGAGGGCGAAGGTCAGAATGATCAGCCGATTGGCGTATTCGGTTTGCTTAATATTCTTCATCATGGACACTGAGTTTCCGGATCGCGCGCAGTTTCGAGGAGCGACTCCTCGGGTTGCGGGCGATCTCGTGGCCGGAGGGAACGATGGGGCGGCGGGTGATCGGCTCGGCCCGGCGGCTTTTCAACTGGCGGGGAACGGGATCCCCGGCGTGTTCGGGTTCCCCGCACAGCCGGCGGAAAAAACGTTTGACCAGCCGATCCTCCAACGAGTGGAAGCTGATGACCACCAGCACACCGCCCGGCTCCAGCCGTTCGAAGGCGGCGGGCAGCGCCCGGCGAATCCCCTCGAGCTCATCGTTGAGGGCGATGCGAATCCCCTGAAACGTGAGCGTGGCCGGGTGAATGGCGGGGGCGCGTTTGCGCGGTGGCCGGACTTTGGCGGATTCGACGACCCGGACGAGGTCCTCCGTACTCTCGAGTGGCTTCGACTGGCGGGCACGCAAAATTGCTTCCACCACCCGCCTCCACTCGCGCTCCTCGCCAAAGTCACGCACCGCTTCGACCAACTGTTCGCGCGTGGCGGTGCGCAACCACTCGGCGGCGGAAGGACCTTCCTCCGGGTTCATGCGCATATCGAGCGGTCCGCCGTGCCGGAAGGAAAAGCCGCGTCCCGCGTCATCCAGTTGAAACGACGAAACCCCCAAATCGAACAGAATACCGTCATAGCGCCCCGGCGGCAGCAGCTCGTCCAGCTCGTCAAAATTGCCCGCATGGAACGAGAAACGGGACCCGAAAAATTCCCGCATGCCCTGCGCTCGGGAGCGGGCGGCGGGATCCCGGTCCAATGCGTGCACAATCACCCCGGACTCCGATTCCAGGAGCGCCCGGGCGTGGCCGCCGCCGCCGAAAGTGGCGTCGAGGTAACGGCCCCCGGGGCGCGGTCGCATGATCTCCAGTGTTTCTCCGAGAAGCACGGGATCGTGTGTCATGATCCGATACCCTCCAAATGGCGCGGGATGGAATAAGAAATGCCCCACCGGATGGAAAAACCGCCGGACCCCCTCGCCGATGTTCCGGCCTGTGGTGGTTTCGAAAGTGGCCATAATGTTTCCCCTTTCTCTTTTCGGCTGTTGACGTTTCCCCTCCGCGACCCCGCCCGGCCGATCACCGGAACAGTCCTCGGAATCCTCCTCGATCGGACCCGGCGGAGCGAACGGCGGCCGCCTCCATACCCCGGGCAATACGAATGACGGGCCGGCGAATACGCAGGCTCTCAATGTAGGAAGAGCCGCTTCGGACGTTGAGGGGAACCACAAAATCCCCGTCGGAAAAGTGACGGATACGGGCACGGTCCAGGACACGTGAGGCGAGCAGCATACTTGATAATTTCATGGTTTCGTTCGGTTTTCTTGGTGTTTGACGGGTTTTCGGAGGGTGTCGGTGCCGGCCGCACGGCGGCCGCTGGATTCGAGTCAAATTTCGAGGCGCTGCATGAGGTCGGCGAACGAATCGCCGCTGGTTCTTTCGTTGAGTTGCTCCCAGCGCTCCGGGCTCCAGATGCTGAATTTGATCAGGGACCCCACCAGGAGGCATTCCTTTTCGACTCCAGCGTGCCTCACCAGGCCGTCCGCCAGTCCAATCCGCCCCTGCTTGTCACAGCCGAGGGAGTGGGCTTCGGCGAAAAAACGGTTGATGAAATCCTGTCCGTCACGGTCGCCCAGCTTGACTTCGGTCACCTGTTGGTGGAGCCGCTCGATCTGTGCCGGGGGAAGGACAACGATGTATCCCCCGGGATGCGGCAACGCCAGATAGGCGTCCTGATCATCCCCCGCGAACCGCCACTTGGACGGAATCGTCAAACGATTCTTCGCATCCAGGTTATGCCGGAAGGATCCGACATAATGCAGGCGGGCTGGGTTCGTCATCGAAGCGTTCATTCATGGACCATTTTCCCCAAAACGCCCCACTTCTCCCCACTTTTCCCCACCAAGTCAAGGACTTTCGCCACTTTTTCCGAATTCGAAAGCCGGGAAATCCCAATTACGAGCTTGTCATGGCGTTCAGGCGGACGCATTACTGAGCATTGCTCTATGTGTGGCATCGTCGGTTACATCGGGAAACAGAATGCGTCCTCCATCCTCCTGGAAGGCCTGAAAAGGCTGGAATACCGGGGGTACGACTCGGCCGGAATGGCCGTGCACCAGGGCGGCGGCCTGAAGACGATCAAGAAGATCGGCCGGGTGGACAACCTGGTCAGCGCGGCCAACGGTCAGAAGTTCTCGGGCCACCTGGGGATCAGTCACACCCGCTGGGCCACCCACGGCGGCGTCACCGACGCCAACGCGCACCCCCACCTCAGCACCGACGGCACCCTGGCCCTGGCGCACAACGGGGTGATCGAAAACTACCAAAACATCAAGCGCTTCCTGCTCGAACAGGGATACACCTTTTCCTCCCAGACCGATTCCGAAGTGCTGGTGAACCTGATCAGTTACCACTACGACAAGGAAACGTGCCCGGCGGATATCCGCCTGGTTGAGAGCGTCCGCAAGGCGCTCAAGCACGTGGAGGGCACCTTCGGCATCGCCGTCGTCTGCAAGGATTCTCCCGGCCAACTGATCGGCGCGCGGCGCGGCTCTCCCCTCATCGTGGGCATCGGCGACGGCGAGCACCTTCTGGCCAGCGACGTGGCGGCGGTCATTTCCCGCACGCAGAACGTCGTTTACCTGAAAGACAACGAGATCGTCGCACTCTCCCCCGACAATTTCACGATCTCCACGATCAACCTGCAGGACGTCTCACCCATCATCTCCACGGTGGACTGGTCGATCGAGGACGCCGAACTCGGCGGCCACGCCCACTACATGGAGAAGGAAATCCTGGAGCAGCCGGTCTCGCTGGAGAACACCATGCGCGGGCGTTTCTCCGACGACGGCAGCACGGCGAATTTCGGCGGTTTGAACCTCTCCTCCCAAGAATGGCGGCAAATCGACCGGCTCGTTTTCTGCGCATGCGGCACGGCCTGGCACGCCTGCCTGGTGGCCGAATACCTGATCGAACGCTTCGCCCGGATTCCCGTCGAAGTCGAATACGCCTCCGAATTCCGCTACCGCAACGCCCCGCTGGAAAAGAACACGCTGGTGTTCGTGGTCAGTCAATCCGGTGAGACCATCGACACCCTCGCCGCGCTGCGGGAAGCCCAGCGCAAGGGCTTTCGCACCCTGGCCATCACCAACGTGGTCGGCTCCACCATCGCACGGGAGGCCGACGGCGGCATCTACCAGCACGTCGGCCCCGAAATCGGGGTCGCTTCGACCAAGGCGTTCACCTCGCAGCTGCTGCTTTCGGCGATGATCGCGCTCTACCTGGGGCGCCTGCGGGACATGAGTTACACCGACGGACTGGCACTGGTGTCGGCCTTCAAGAGCGTTCCGCAATTGGTGGACCGCATCCTCGATCAAAACGACCGCATCCACGACATCGCCGCCCGTTACGCCGACTACGAGGACATGCTCTTTCTCGGACGCCAGTCGATGTTCCCCATCGCCCTGGAGGGAGCCCTCAAACTGAAAGAGATTTCCTACATCCACGCCGAAGGGTACCCGGCCGCTGAAATGAAACACGGGCCGATCGCCCTCATCAGCGACCGCTGCCCCTCCGTCTTCCTGGCCCCCCACGCCGAAACGTTTCAAAAGGTCCTGTCCAACATCCAGGAGATCAAGGCCCGCAAGGGCAAGGTGATCGCGGTGGCTTCCGAGAGCGATCCCTTTCCGGACGACCTGGCCGACGAACTCATCCTGTTGCCCGACGCCCACGAGGCTTTGCAGCCCATCCTGGCCACCATTCCGGTCCAGCTCCTGAGTTACCACATCGCCGTGCGGCGCGGGTGCGACGTGGATAAACCCCGCAACCTGGCCAAGTCCGTCACCGTCGAGTAACGTGGGAGCGATGACATCGATGCAGCCTCCCTTCGGCCGGTCGAATCCGGACCGAATTCGCGCGACGAACGCGGCGATTCTGTCGGCCTTCGCCCTCCTGGTCGCGGCCGGTTGCGCCCCGGAAGGAGAGTCGGAAATCGTTCCGCCCGAACACCGGTTCCCCCTGTCCCTCGGCGACCACACCGTTCACGTGGAACTGGCGGTGACGCAGGAGGAACAATCGCAGGGTCTGATGTTCCGGGAGGAATTGACCGAAGACGCGGGAATGCTGTTTGTATCCTACTATCCCCGGCGCATGAGTTTCTTCATGCGCAACACCCCCCTGCCCCTGGACATCGGTTACTTCTCGGCCGAGGGCGTCCTGCGCGAGGTGCACCGCCTGTACCCGTACGACGAGACACCCGTGCGCTCTCAGAGCAGCCAGATCCAGTTCGCCCTGGAGATGAACCAGGGATGGTATTCGGAAAACGGCGTTCGCCGCGGGGCGGAACTCGACCTGGAACAGCTCACCGAAGCACTGCGCCGCCGCGGCTTCTCACCCGAAGACTTCGGGTTGTAATCTATTCCGGACGAATCGCCCGGGCTTCCGGCGCGTCATCGGCCGGGATATTCCGGCAGTCGTCGAAGGAATCAACCCACACCCCTTCCGGACGGGCCCAAAGCACTCCGTTGTGGATCACGCGGCGCACGTTATCGTCGTAATAGATCGGATACGTCTCATGCCCGGGGCGAAAGTAAAAGATCTTTCCGTTGCCCCGCCTCCAGCAGCAACCGCTGCGAAACACCTCGCCTCCCGCGAACCAGGAAATGAACACCTGCTCCTCCGGAGGGGGCACGGCGAAGGGTTCGCCGTACATCTCGGTGTGCGGCAATTCGAAATACCGGTCGATCCCGGCGGCGATGGGATGCCCGGGGTTGCAGACCCACAGACGCTCTTTTTCCGCCGCTTCACGCCAGGTGAGTGTACAGGTGGTTCCCATCAGGCGTCTGAAGATTTTCGAAAAATGGCCCGAGTGGAGCACCACCAGCCCCATCCCCTCCAACACCCGCTTGTGCACCCGGGTCACGACATCATCGGCCACCTCGTGGTGGGCGATGTGTCCCCACCACAGCAGGACATCCGTCTCGGCCAGGCGCTCCGCGGACAGCCCATGCTCGGGCTCCTGTAATGTGGCGGTGGACACGTCGATGCCGCCCCGCTCGCTCAGCCCCCGGGCGATCACCGTATGCATGCCGTCCGGATAGATCTCCCGCACCGCCTCGTTCCTGTGCTCGTGCACGTTCTCTCCCCACACCAACGCCCGCAACGCACTCATGCGGGAAAAGCGTGGCAATAATCGGGAACAGGTCAAAACAAATCTCTTCCAACCGGGCGGAGCCCATGGCCTTTTCATTGGACGGCTGCAAACCGCATGAAAGAGCATTTGAAATCGAAAATCGGAGATTCGAAATAAACCGTTGGATATGAGTAAAACACCCCTTCAAACAAAAACACCGCGGGGATTCCCGAGGCATTTTTTCTGGCCATGTCAGGTCTCAGCCCGACAATACTTTGTTTGTGACTACCCTCGATTCCCCCGCCCTCCCGTCTTCCTCAACGGAAACGTCCGGTTACCATGCCGTTCGCCTGCGCGATATGGCGGTCCACGAACGCCCCCAGGAACGCCTGGAAAAGCTCGGCCCGGGCTCCCTCAGCGACACCGAACTGCTCGCCATGCTGCTGCGCAGCGGCAGCCGGGATCTCGACGTCGTGTCCCTGGCCGGCCATATCGTCCGCGAAGCGGGTTCGGTCTCGGAACTGATCAAATGGAGCGAGAGCGATTTCCGGCGCATGAAAGGCATCGGCAAAGTCAAGGCCCTGCAGTTGCTCGCGGTGATGGAAATCGCCCGCCGCATCCTGGTTCAGAAAAACGATTTCCAGCCCAAGCTCAACAGCCCCGAACGGGTTTACCAATACCTCCAACCACTCGCCGCCGGACTGCAGGTGGAGAAGTTCTGGGTCCTGTGCCTGAACCGCAAGAACACCCTGATGAAAAGAACGGAGGTCACATCGGGCACGGCCAGCAGCAGCCTGGTCCATCCGCGCGAAGTATTCCGCGAAGCGATACGCGCGGGCGCCCTTTCCATCATCGCCGTCCACAACCACCCCAGCGGCGACCCGGGCCCGAGCAGCGCGGACATCCAGGTAACCCGCCAACTGCGCGAAGCGGGGAAGACCGTATCCATCGATTTGCTCGATCACATCATTCTCGGCACGGAAAGCGCCGATCCGAACAACCAGGGTTTTTACAGCTTCAAAGAAGCGGGGTTTCTCTAGAATCCATCGTTCAAAAACGCGTTAAATCACGTCCTCGACGATTTAACACTTTTCAAGTCCGGCCAGAAT